>NZ_JAIUDG010000008.1:0-253021 GCF_020179875.1 Paenibacillus sp. alder61 | reverse complement strand
GGAACCCTCCTTTTTTTCTTGGGTTATGGTTTTGGTCAACTATAACTTCGAGAACTTGGGGAGGTGTTCCTTTTTTTGCTGTAGAAAACTCAGTCGTGTCAAGGCTTTTGAATTATGAAATCGACTTAATATGCAGGTATTCTTGTTAGTCAAGGTTATCTGATCTGACGGGGCACCTAGTATGCAAATCAATAGTTCAAACTATATAGTTTGTTAAAAACGACCATATCGGATTTGCCTTGGCTTGAGTTGCCGACCGAAATCAAAGAGCAACTGGTAAAGCAACTTAAAATGAAAAAGCCTCCCCTTTGATTGAGTTCAAAGGGAGGCTTCTTTTTTTTAATATCCGTTACTCCATCCACTTTTTGAAGAGGGCGTCGAATTTGCCTTGCAGCTTCATTTCATCCATCCACATTTCCAAGTAGCTGGCATATACGAAGTCACCGCGCGGAATCATGAAGCCTTTTTCGCTCTTGGTGAACGGCTTGTCCGTCAATGCGGCATACAATCTGGAATCCGCTTTGGCGTAAGTCATCGCTTCAACCGTATCGGTAATCATTACGTCATAAGTGCCGTCGGCTACCAGGTGCGGGATGTCCAGGTTGTTCTCAACTACGGTTACGTTCGCTTTTGTCAGATGTTGACGTACGAATACTTCGTTGGTTCCGCCCGGGTTCACGCCGATGCGGACCGATGGTTTGTTGATGTCTTCCAGCGTTTTGTACTTGTCTTTATCTTCGGCGCGGATCAAAGGCGCTTTACCGAAAGTGACATATCCTTGGGAAACATACGCGGTTTTTTGTCTCGCTGTGTTGCGGGTTACGCCGCCTACGGCGATATCAAATTTGTCCGCTTGCAGGTCTTTCATCATGTCGGACCAGGTCGTTTTGACGAAACGAACTTCTACGCCCAAATCCTTAGCGAGTTCTTTAGCGGCGTCTACGTCATAACCTTCAAATTCATTCGTTTTTGGGTTCAAATATGTAAAGGGCTTGTAATCCCCGGTCATACCCACACGGATATAGCCTCTCTCGATGATGGCATCCAATTGGGACGCAGCGGCTTTCTTTTCTTGCCCGGGCGCATTGGACGCAGCGGATGCGGCCGATACGTGTTGTGCGGCGATCAGGTCATGGCCGACATAGCCGGTGCCTACCAGGGAAAGCGTCATTACGCCGGCGATCAATACTTTTTTCCAATTTTTCAACATGAAAATTCTCCTCCGATTCTTGTCTGGTTGTTGTTTAGGTGAAGCCTGCCTGCAGCGGGCCTCCGGTGACTTGGTGACTAGTCCCTCTCCTTGCGTCTTTGCAGCAGCTAGACCGTTCCTTGTATGGCATCCCCCCTTTCAAGTCGTTCGTGCTGTACTTGCCTCCGGGTATTCGGAAAGGGACGATGACGATTAGATTTTGAATTTGGACAATTCGTTCCGCAGCTCTTCGGCAACATTCTGCAGCTGTTGAACGGACGAAGCGATGTCTCCCATGGAGCGAATCTGGTCTTCCGCGGCATGCGCCGCACTCTGAGCGTCTTTGGACGTCATTTGGGCGATCGACTTCATTTCTTCTACCGAAGCGCTGATCTCTTCCGACCCGGCCGACATTTGCTGCGAAGCCGCGGTGACTTCCAAAATATGCTCGGCGACGTTGCGGGAAGCGTCCAGGATGTTGGTGAACTTCTCGCGAACATTTTCGATATACGCGATTCCGGTTTTGACGTCGTTCCGGTTATCGTTCATGACTTGAACGGCATTTTGCGCTTCATCGCGAATTTCGTTAATGATTTCGGCGATTTCTTCCGTAGATTTGCTGGATTGCTCCGCCAGTTT
Source organism: Paenibacillus sp. alder61 (assembly GCF_020179875.1). Lineage (NCBI taxonomy): Bacteria > Bacillati > Bacillota > Bacilli > Caryophanales > Paenibacillaceae > Paenibacillus > Paenibacillus sp. alder61. The sequence continues at coordinate 251,193 of NZ_JAIUDG010000008.1, read as the reverse complement.
CTTGACCTCTTCGGCCACGACCGCGAAGCCGCGTCCATGCTCGCCCGCTCTGGCCGCCTCAATGGAAGCGTTCAGGGACAGAAGATTGATGTGCTTCGTAATATCGGTAATGATGTTGAGGATTTCCACAATTTGCTGGGAACGCCCGTGAAGGCGCTCGATAGCCTCGCCCACTTTGTCGGTCCCGGCACCGATGTTACGAATTTGATCGACCGCTTGCTCGACGACCGCGGAGCCGTCTTCGGCATGGCTGGCCGCTTGCTGAGCCACTTCCGAAACCTGCGAGGAAGACTCGGCGATTTTCACGACGCCTCCGGCCATCTCACGCATGGATTGGGAGATCTCTTCGGCGCTTGCCGCATGCGTCGTGGCGCCGTCGGAGATTTGGCGAATCGAGCTGCCGATGACGTTGACGCTCTGTTTGGTTCTGTCGATCCCGTGGGATACCGACTCCGTCACGCTCATAACCTGATTGGAAGTTTCGGTAACCCCTTCGATCAGATGTTTGAGATGGGAGACCGTCTGGTTGAAATCCGCGGACAGCACGGCGATCTCGTCTTTGCCGTGGACCAGGATATTCTTCGTCAGGTCGCCTTGAGCGACATCTTTGACCACCGCATTCAGCTTCTGAATCGGCCGGATCAGTTGGACCGTGAACAGGTAGGCGAACACAATCGCCACCGCCAGAACGATGATGGAGGTGATCAGCAATTTACGGGTCAATTCCGTAATGGGCGCAAACAGCTCATTGGTCGGAGCGGTGACGAAGACGCCCCATTTATACGTCGTTGCCGCATAGGCACCGGAATAGTCAGCGTTGTCTTTGCTATATTTAAAAACCCCGGAGGCTCCCTGCAAGGCGTTTTCGTAAGCCTTGACGATATCTGAATTATTTATCTCCTGCACCGTTTTGGTCAGCACCAATTCCTTTTCGGGGTGCCATAGGAACTTACCGGCTTTACTAACGAGAAAAGCATAGCCGCTCTTACCGTATTTCTGCGACGATACGGATTCCTGCACAGCGTTGATCGGCAGGGTCGAACCCATATATCCGTACTGCTTGCCGTCTTTCATCAGCGGAAGAATCATCGTAACGATGTTGTTCTTCGTGCGTTTGGAGACGACGGGTTCGGAAACGACGATCTTTCCTTCCCCTTTGCCCGCTTCCTGATAGTGGACGCGATCGGAGACATCGGTAGTCTCGCCAAGGAAATTGATAACGTTCTTGCCGGTCAAATCATAGGAAAAAAAGAAGGTTTCAAATTCCTTGTTTTGTTCCTGGGCCTTCTGAATCAGCTTAAGATCTTCCTCTTTGTTCCCCGTGATCAGTTTCCCGATGGAGTCGACTTTAGCGATCTCGGAATCGATGAAATGGTTGATTTCCGATGCCAGATTGGACGCGGTTAACTGGGCTTCCTGCTTGATACTGTTCTGCAGCAGCGAGGACGCGCTGTTATAACTGATCAAAGACACGGCGCCCAAGCTCAACAGCAGCAGCAGACAAATCAGAATGATCATTTTTTGCTTAAGTTTCAGGCTCATGCAAAAGTTTCCTCCCCTATGGTAGTTCCGGGGCCCTACTCGGTTACTCTCCGAATTCTGCGCTATGTCCTCTGTTCAAAACGGGACAGGAATCCTATGTACTGTGGATTATTATGCAAAATATCTGGGTATTCGGTAAGACTCCACTTAGCTGTTATCGGCAGAAGAAGTTCAAATTTCAAGCGATTTTCCGAAAAAACACAAGTTTTTTTTGGTGAACCGCTTACAGTCCCCTTTTGGGAGTAGCGCGGTCGACCCGGGTCAAAAGAACTTGAACTACGGGGGAGTAAGCACCCATGGCCTGAAATTGTATTCGCATGGCGGATGGAAGCGAAAAAGGGCTGTGACGCGGATATCATCCCGGTCATAGCCCAATAGTTTGAAACAGGGGTGCTATTTACTTTTCAGGAAGGTGAACGAAGAACGAGGCCGATTCGCCCGGGATGCTTTTGGCGTAGATCTTCCCCTTGTGCTGTTCCACGATCGACTTGGCGATGGCCAGGCCCAGCCCGTAGCCGCCCTGCTTGCGGGCCCGGGAAGGGTCGGTCCGGTAGAAGCGGTCGAAAATCCGGCCCAGATGCTCGGGGGCAATGCCGGTTCCGGTATTATGCACCGCAAGAACCGCCTCATGAGGTTGCTTTTTCAAGGTCAGGGTGATCTTTCCCTTGGCGTTCGTATATTTGATGGCGTTGTCCAAAAGGATCATGACCACCTGCTTGATCTGCTCCCGGTTGCCATACACGGTGATGGCCGGTTCAATGTCATAATCCAGGATCAACTCCTTTTCGAAAATGACGGCCTCCATCGTCAAAATAATCGTCTCCACCGCTTCGCTCAAATCGAATTTGGCGAACAGCGGATGATCCCGGGAGTCTTCCATCTCGGTCAAATACAGCAAATCATTGGTCAGCCGGGTCATCCGCTCCGTTTCCGATTTGATATAATGCAGCCATTTCGCCTGGCTGGAAATCGTATCCTCCCCGGCCGCAAGCAGCACGTCGGCATTTGTGTTGATGATGGACAGCGGGGTTTTCAGTTCGTGCGAGGCATCGGCAATAAACTGCTTTTGCTTGTCGAAGGCCTCCCGAACGGGCTGAATCGACCGATTGGCGAAATAGCGGCTGACAAAGAACAGGGCGACCAGCATGACCGAACCGACAACCGCGAACGTGTATATCAAATTGGTCAGAATGCCCTGACGCGAAGTAATGTCCAGGAAGACCAGCTTCTGTCCACCACCCATCACCGGCCTTGCCGTAAAAATCCAGGTGCTCTCGTCCAGCTTGAACTGTCCGGTCCCCTTGTGCATGGATAAGGCTTTCCGAAGGGCGGATTCATAGAATGTCTGATCAAAATCGAATTTGGACTCCCAGGAGATCAGTGTTCCGGAGGCATCGGTCTGCAGCGTAAAAGAGACCGAGCGCTCCGCCTGCGCGTTGCCGTTATCCGGCAGCAGCCCATCCGCGGGCCCCGGATCGAGCGGGCCCCGGTTTCCGGGGGGCATCATGCCCGAGGCATCGTCCCGGCGGAAGCGGCCTTCTTTTCCGTTGTCTTTTTGGGAAAAGTCCATAACCCGATGCAGCTCCATCTGGATGTCATTGCGGACATCCCGGTACGTAATCATATAAATCGAAGCGAAGGCGACGAGCATCATGACCGAAATGGTGATCAAATTCAGGAGCAGAAACCGATTCCGCAGCTTCTTGAACATCAGGCCGTCACCTCAAGCACATAGCCTACGCCTCGAATGGTGCTGATACGCACCGCAGAATTCAGGAAGGTCAGTTTTTTTCGCAAAAACGAGATGTAGACCTCGACATTGTTGTGCTCCACCTCGGAATCGAAGCCCCACAGCTTTTCGATGATCTGTTCCTTGGACGTCACCGCCTGTTTGCGCGCCATCAGGAGTTCCAGCAGTTCGAATTCTTTCAAATTCAGCTTGATTTCCTTCCCCTGGCAGGTCAGCTTCAGAGTGGCCGTGCTTAGCTCGATATCCCCGAATTTCATGGCATCCTCCGGAAGCACCTCCCCTTTTCGTCTCAGCGCCGCCCGGATTCTCGCCATCAGCTCCTCGGTCGAAAACGGTTTGGCGATATAATCGTCCGCCCCGCAATCAAGCCCCATCACCTTGTCGGAGATTTCCCCTTTGGCCGTAAGCAAAATGACGGGCGTGGAATCGCCCTCCTCCCGCAAGGCTCTCAGGACGCTGATTCCGTCCATCTCGGGCATCATGATGTCGAGCAGCAGCAGGTCATAGATCCCGCTGAGCGCATAGTCCAGCCCCGAACGGCCGTCGTGAACGGCATCGACCGAATAATTATGTTTCTTCAAAATTTGGGTCAAGGCTTCCGCCAAATGCACTTCGTCTTCCGCGATCAGTATTCTCATGGTTTGTCATCCCCTGCACGCAGCGTTCTTTTTAATGAAGCCATTATAACAGGATTACCTTTAATCAACCTTAATCTGACTTTTATTAACGCTGTGTAAACCCGTTTAAGATTCATTAAAGGTTCGGGGGCTAAGATACAGACATCGGAACGGCGGATGACTGTCCGCTGAGAACAATAAAGAAAGGACTGGGTGCATTGGCGATTGAAGTCTTCAACCGGTATGAGAACAAATATTTGCTCGATACGGAAGCCTACCATACGATATACTCCGCGCTGCTTGATTATATGGAACCGGACGAGTACAACCGGCAGCACGGGTTTTACTCGATCAGCAACCTGTATTTCGATACGAAGCAGGATTCGTTGATCCGCACGAGCCTGGCGAAGCCGAAATATAAGGAAAAGCTGCGGCTCCGAGCCTACGGGGTTCCCGAGCAGGACGCCAAGGTCTATCTGGAAATCAAGAAAAAGGTGTTCGGGCTGGTCAACAAACGGAGGACGGCGCTCCGGCTGAATGAAGCCTACGAGTTCGTCCGCACCGGAATCGAGCCGGAATACAGGGATTATATGAACAAACAGGTTCTGCGTGAAATTACATATTTCCTGCAGCGGTATGAACTGGAACCGAAAGTGTACCTGGCCTATGAGCGGAAGGCGCTATTCTGCAAAAAAAGCCGGGATCTGCGGATCACCTTCGACACGAACATGCGGAGCCGGCGTTATGACCTCAAGCTGGAGCAGGGTTCCTATGGAGAGCCCTTAGTGGCCGAGGGATTATGGCTGATGGAAGTGAAGGCGGAGAAGACCGTTCCGCTTTGGTTGGCCAAACTGCTCTCGGAACACGGGATGTACCGGACCAGCTTCTCCAAATACGGCAACGAGTACAAAAAAATGCTGAAAAGCGGATTATCGGAAAAGGAGCGACAAGTTTATGCTTGATTCCATTTTTAACACATCACTCATCAATACGGAGCTTAGCTTCACAAATGCGGTACTGACGATTCTGTTCGCCATCGTTCTGGGCGGTATCATCAGCGTGACCTACATGAAGACCAATCCGAAAGGGTACTCGCAAAATTTTACGCTGACCATGGTGCTGCTGCCCTCGATCGTGGCCATTATTATTCTCCTGATCGGCAGCAATGTCGCCAGGGCCTTCAGTCTGGCCGGAGCTTTTTCCATCATCCGGTTCAGAAGCGCCCCCGGCGATCCCAAGGACATCTCGTACGTGCTGTTTACTATGGCGGCGGGCCTGGCCTGCGGCGTGGGATCGTTCGGTTACGCCGTGCTGTTCACCCTGATTTTGTGCCTGTTGATGTTTATTCTGAATCGGTTCAACTTCGGAGCCAGAAAAACGCTGCAAAAGGTGCTGAAGGTGACGATTCCCGAGAACCTGGGATACGAGGAAGCGTTCGAGGAGGTATTCAACAAATACGCCGTGGCGTACGAGCTGAAAAAAATCAGGACGACCGAGCTGGGCAGTTTGTATGAACTGGTGTACGCCATCTCGATCGATCACTTGACGAATCAGAAGCAATTTCTGGACGAGATTCGCTGCCGCAACGGGAATTTGGACATTTCACTGACGATGAGCCCGACGGCGGCCGATTACTGAAGCGGAGGCAAGAATGATAAACGAAAGGATGAAGGATGATGAGGAAGTTTGAGTTAAGCAATAAGCTGGGGATCTTGCTGTTGAGTTTGGCGCTGTTGTCGGGGTGCGGGTCGGCCGCCGCGGGTCAGACCGGCGCCGCGGGGTCAGGCGGGACGGCGGCGGCCGAAGGTACGGCCGCTGAAACGGAATTCACCAACGCTCATGCGGCCGACCTGGTGAGCTTTGAGGCGGAAGACACGGCGGCGGAATGGAGCGCGGATGGCTCGACGGCGATCCGGCTGAACGGAACGAGCGCGGAGATCAGCGGCGGTTCGGGTGCGGTGTTCCGGGACGGGGCCGTGACGATCACGGCCGCGGGTACCTATGTGCTCAGCGGGCAGCTGAGCGACGGGCAGGTTGTCGTCGATGTGCAGGATAAAGGGAAAGTCCGCCTGGTGCTGAACGGGGTGGACATCCATGACAGCGACAGCGCTCCGATCTATGTAAAACAAGCGGGCAAGGCTATCATTACTTTGGCGGACGGTTCGGAGAATGTCATTACCGATGGAGAGAAATACGTCTATCCCGACGCCTCCACGGATGAGCCGAACGCCGCGTTGTTCAGCAAGGCCGACTTGACGATCAACGGAACCGGCAAGCTGACGGTGACGGGGAACTACAATAACGGCATCACCGGGAAGGATGACCTGAAGATCGCCGGAGGCATCCTGGACGTGAAGGCCGCCGACGACGGCATCATGGGCCGCGATGCGGTCGCTGTTCAGGACGGCAGCATCACCGTGAAGGCGGGCGGCGACGGGATCAAGTCGACGAATGACGAGGACGCGTCCAAAGGCTTCGTCGCCATCGCCGGCGGCGCGTTCAAGGTGGAAGCCGGCAGCGACGGCATCCAGGCCGAGACGGCCCTGGTTGTGGACGGCGGCACGTTCGACCTCGTTACGGGCGGAGGGAACGCGAACGGGGAAGTGAAGACGCCGGAGCAAGGGCCAGGCGGGCCTTGGGGCAAAACGGCGGCGAGTACGGAAGGCGGAGCGGCGGCAGGAGGCGGCGGCGGAGCGGACACCGCGGCGACAGCTGGGACCGGCACCGCGGGGGGCGACGCCGCCGGGACGGCGGAGGAGACGGAGTCGGCCAGCGCGAAGGGGCTGAAGGCCGGCACGGACATCAGCGTGAACGGCGGCAGCTTCACGATCGACTCCGCCGACGATGCCGTGCACGGCAACGGTAATGTGGGCGTGGGCGGCGGCGAGCTGCGGATCGCGACCGGCGACGACGGTATTCACGCGGACGCTCTGGTGTTCATCTCCGGCGGCAAGGTGGAGATCGAGAAGAGCTATGAAGGCGTCGAAGGGGCGAATATTACGGTGGCCGGAGGCGAAGTCCGGGTAAAGGCCTCCGACGACGGCGTTAACGTGGCGGGCGGCAGCGACGACTCGTCGGCGGATGGACGCCCGGAACAGGACTCGTTCAGCAAGACAGGGTCGGGGAATAACCTGCTGACCATTCGCGGAGGCTACCTGGCCGTTGATGCCGATGGCGACGGCTTGGACTCAAACGGTTCGATCGCAATGAGCGGCGGTACGGTGGTGGTGCACGGGCCGACTTCCGGCGGCAACGGGGCGCTGGATTACGACGGCAGCTTTGAAATCAGCGGCGGGATGCTGGTTGCCGCGGGAAGTTCGGGCATGGCCCAGGCGCCGTCCGACACGTCCAGCCAGTACTCGATCGCCATGAATTTTCCGCAGGCGCAGCAGGCCGGGACCCCGGTTCGTCTGGAGGATGGCGACGGAAAGACGATTCTGAGCTTTACGCCGACGAAGAATTACCAAACTGTCGTCATCAGCACGCCGGAGATGAAAAAGGGCGCCTACACGCTGTATACCGGCGGCACGAAGGCCGGCACGGAAACGGACGGCCTCCTCACCGGCGGAACCGCAACGGGCGGCACGAAGGTTGTGGCGTTCGACATCACCGACAGCACGACCACCTGGCTGAACGAGTCGGGCGTGACGGCCGGCAATACCGCGGGCCGGGGGCCCGGCGGCGGGGGCGGAGGCCGCGGCATGAGGCCGGACGGCGGAACGGCCCCGAACGGGGGCGCCAGACCCGAGGGCGGCACACCTCCGGAGAACGGCACGCCTACGGAGGGAAGCGTTCCGCCCGAAGGCGGGGCGATCCCGGGCGGCGGCGGGACAACATCCGCATCGGGTGGAACGGGGATGGAGCAATAATGGAAAAGAGGCTGGATCTGCGGCGTGGCTGCGGACCGGCCTTTTTTTTCGGCGTCATAGGTTGGGATCTGGGTTCGCGTGCAGATGGATGCAAATAAATGCAAAAATGCAGGAATTTTTGCCGTTTCTCGGGGGGCGGAACAGAAAGGATGCAAATCTGCAGGAATTTTTTGAATATTGGCGACTGATGGGAGAATTCTCCGGAAAAGCCTGCAGATTCGCAGGAATTTTTGATTTACGGCCTCAAATTAGGAAAAAAGCCTGCAGATTTGCAGGAATTTCTGATTTACGGCATCACACGGAAAAAGCCTGCGGGTTCAGATCCGAAAGTACACGTGGGACCTGGCAGGTCTGTTAAAATGATGATAAAGGCGGAGCTATTCGAAAATTCCTACCTCGTCAGAAACCCGAATAAGCTGGCGCATGCGCATCTGTTTATCGAATCGAATTGAATTGAACTGAATCAAGGGAGGTAAGAGATGATGCACAGTCAAATCCAGGTTGTCCGTTACAACCCGGAATGGGCGGAACAGTTTGAAGAGGAGAGGAACAGGCTCTCATCGCTTCTTGGTGCCGAGGCCGAGGCGATCCAGCATGTGGGGAGCACCTCGATTCCCGGTCAGGAAGCGAAGCCCATTATCGATATTTTTGTGGGGGTTCGCCCTTTTAGAGAATGGCCGTTCTACCAATCGCTCCTGGGTTCGAAGGTTTACGAGTACGTTCCGACCGGAATGAACGGAAGATATTTGTTCAATAAATACACGGACGGAACTTGGACCCACAACATTCATGTCCTTCCTTACGACGAGGAATTTTATTTAAGGAACGAGATCCTTCTGCGGGATTATTTGCGCCGGCACCCCGAGCTGGTCCGTGAATACGGCGAGGTGAAGAAAGCTTCGGCCCTGCGGTTCGGCACCGAACTTGAGGCGTACACAAAATCCAAAACCGGCTTCATTCAGAAAGTGATCGATACCGCTCGTGCGGAAAAGGGGCTGCCGCTGGAGGACGTCTGGACAAACGAGCCCAAGTAACCTTTGAGAGCCTGGGCGGCACTTCTATATCGAGTACGGAGATAAAGGAGCGGACAGCCTTGAGGCTAGAAGATATAGAGAAGGCCAGACAGGGGAACAAGGAGGCTTTTGCGACGGTGGTCCGGCATTATACGGCCATGGCGAAGGCGGTTGCCTACGGGAAATTGAAAGACCGCCAATTGGCGGAGGATGCGGTGCAGGAAGCCTTTACCGAGGCATTCCTCCACCTGGACCGGTTGAAGACCGCCGAGGCGTTTCCGGGCTGGTTCAAGACGATCGTCCTTCGGCAGTGTTACCGGATTCTTCGCCGTAAACGGGAGCGGGCGGTGCCTTATGAGGAGGCGGACGAAGGGATCCGCCAAACCGGCCAAACGGACCGGGTGGCGGAAAGGGTTGTAGAAAGGGAGCTTCAGCGATCGGTTCGCGACTCCCTTGCCACCTTGACGGCACCGATGCGTCTGGCGATTGAGCTGTTTTATTTTCAGGGCTATACCTTGCAGGAGATTTCGGCCTTCACGGGAACCTCGGTGCCCGCGCTGAAAAAAAGGCTCCATGACGCCCGGAAAAAGCTAAGGGGCTCCCTCCCCGTGGCCGACCTGGTCTCCGTATATCATCAGCTGTACGAAGGAGGAAGAAGGATGCTTCATCTCGTAAATGGCGATGTGGTGGAACAAAAGCTGCGTCAGGGAGGCGTTCAAGGCGACATTCTGGTGTGGCGGGAGATCTATACGCACGGGCCGATCTTCGCAAAGCCGGAAGAAGCGGGGAGCCGGGCTCGGCGGGCGCAATATTTGGAAGAGACTTTGGGCATTCCCGGCGCCGAGTATATAAGGATCAGCGAAGCGCAGGAAAAAGTGCTGGCGGAGGTTCGGAATTATGAAGAGGTCGTCCTGTGGTTTGAACATGATCTTTTCGACCAAACGATGCTGTGTTATCTGCTGTCCCGGTTTTCCGGGCTGGACTTGGGGCGTACCAAGCTGAACTTGCTCTGTATCGGCGAATACCCGGGGGTCGAGGGCTTTCGGGGGTTGGGGCAGCTGACTCCCCAGCAATTAGGGGCCATGTCGGGAACCTGGACGCCGGTCGGGGCCGAGCAATTGGAGCTGGGGGCGAAATTTTGGGAGGCCTACACCTCTTCCGATCCTGTGCGCTTACAAGAACTGGTGGACCGGAACACTTCCGCCTTGCCGTTCGCGAAAGAAGCGTTTGGGCTTCATTTGGAAAGGTACCCTTCCGTCAAGAACGGGCTCGGGATCGTGGAGGAAACAACGCTGCAGTTTGTTCGAGACGGCGTGAACCGACCTTTGGAATTATTCCGGCAGGTCGGAGATCGGCTCTCCCTGTTCGGGATGGGCGACTTGCAGTACTGGCATATCCTCAGAAGCATGTCATTGGAACCCTGCCCGCTGCTGCACATTCGCGGAGTACCGTCGTTCCCCGGCTATGGGCAAAAAGCGGAGGCGCTCCGCGAAGGTACTGTGGAGCTCACCGGGTTCGGCGATCGCGTGCTGAATGGGGATGAGGACGCGGCTGCCCGTAGGGGGGTGGATGGCTGGTATGGAGGAGTACATCTGCAAGGGAAGGTGCCTGAGTGGCGTTGGGATGCCTCCCGGCGGCGGATTCAAGGTCCGCTGACGGAATCCAATTCCCCAACATAAAAATATCCCCGACTGTTCATCTGCAGTCGGGGATATTTTTGCGTGTAACGATATAGCTTTTTACAAGGCGAAGGATTCATAGACGCGGTCCAGATAAGGGACGACCTTATCCTCCGCGTCAAGTCGAGGCTCCAATTCCGGATAATCCTGGCGTAATTCGCGATAAATCTTAATGGCTTCCTTTATGGCCCGATAGCAGCTTTTTGGAGTATGAGCAGGGAGGGTGTCTTTCAATCGGATCACAGTCTGGCTGTTAAACTGCTCCAATCTCCGCACTCCTCGGGGGAGTTTCCCGTTCTTCACCTGGATGAGCGGACCAAGGACGGAGCTTCGGATGAAAGCGAGGCTGTCGATTACCTCGAAAAGCTCGCCTCGCCCCAACTTGGTGGCGCAATAGTGAATCCACACCCAGAACCGGTCCTCCATCCACTGTATGTCTACGTTTTCTGAATGACAGGTTGTGTCGAGCAACACTTTTTTGACCTCGCCGCTTCTTTCCCAAAGAATGACCGGGTCTTCCATCCGGTCCGCCAGCTCGGGGACGGAGACGAACTTCAGGTCCACATGGAGCAGCCGGCCTTTGAAGTCGTATAGGCAAATCAAAAGCCGGGGCTCACCGACATGTTCCCCCGTGAAGGCGGATAGCAAGGGTCCCAAACTTTTTGCGTAATGCAACCGTTCCTCGAGGATTTCTTCCCGATAGGCGGCATCATAAACCACAATCAAGTCCAAATCGCTGAATTCATCCAACGTTCCGGTCATGAGAGAGCCGCCTGCAAGGAGGCCTACAAACCGGGGGTCTGAACTGGCTTTTTCCCGGGCTTGGGAAAGAAGTCCCTCAAAAAAAGGTTTGAACATAAGTCATAACACTCCTTTAAATATGACCCCTCTCTGCAGAAGGGTATTACGCCAACATAGCAGGTTCAGGAAGAATTTGTCAACATAAAAAATACAAGGGCTGTGGATGGGAGTTTGTCCTCTTGTTGAGACGCAGGTCAGCGAGTATGGTAATAAAGTACATAGGATTACAGATTACAACGAGAGGATGAGGATTGTCATGACAACGAAAAAACTGCTTAAAGGCTGCCTCGCGGCCGCGCTGCTGATGGGAAGCATCGGATTGGCGGTCATAGCCGAGCCGGTCGGGGCAGAAGCCAATGCCGCCGGGGTGGTGAACAAACTCCCCGATCCGCAGTGGAGCCAACCGGACGTCGTGGGGGACTTGGGCAGCCTGGAAGAAGGACCGTTCGAGATTCCGAAGTTGAACACGGTATATTTACATACTAAAGAGGAGCATCCCACGCAGACGAAGATTTGGGTTGTAGATACGCTGAAGGCCTTTGATACCGAGACCGGGAAACTGAAGTGGTCGACCAACTTTGCCGATCCCGGAACCTCGCTGGTTCGCGAAGCGCAGCCGTATCTCGTTTCCCCGGACGGAACGGTGTATGTGACGTTTACCGATAACCTTTCACCGGCAGGAACCCAAGTTTACGCCGTGGGACCGGACGGACAAAGAAAGTGGACCCTGAATTTTTCCAGCAAGGATGGCTATCTGTTTAGGCTTGCCACCGGAAATTTGGTGTTTGTCTCCAGAGGCAAGATGGACGCGCTCGGCAATTACACGGGGGGCTCGCTGACGTTGATCGGCAAAAACGGGGCACGGCTTAAAAGCCTTGCCTATAAAGGGACCGTTACCGTCAAAGGCAGCCGGGTTCTGATCCAGACGAACTACGGCGGCGGCAAGGGCTCGCGGATCGAGGCCCTGGATGCTTCGCTGAAACGGGTGTTTGCGCACCAACTGCCGGCACAATCTTATGCCGAGGTTGATTATAACGAGGTGCTTGCCGACGGCACGGTTCTGGTCCGCGCGAATTTGCCGAAAACGGGCAACCGCCTGTTTGGGTTCGGTCCAACCGGTAAGCTCCTGTGGGGGCGGGATATCGCCGGGAACGCGGTGGTGGCCTCGCTCGGAAGTGGGTACGGCGTGTATGCGAACGGGAAATTATCACTTTTTAACGCCAAAGGCTTGGTCAAATCGGCCGCCATTCAGGACAAAACCGATTTCTTCATCGCGTTGAACTTGCTTCAGGATGGCAGCGTGGAGCTGAACTTCCCGGGTTCCGGCCGCTATGTGCTTGATCCGGTTACCCTGCAGGCGAAGTATACAATTCGGCTCCCGGAGAATGCCGGATTTACGTATTCGGGCAACGGGGTTGGGTATGTTGTGACGGAGAAGGGTTTCTCCCGGTTTAAGTTTTAAAGATGAAAAGGCGGTCCCGCGCGATATGTCCCGGGATCGCTTTTTGCATTTCTGGGTTAGCCATGAAGCCATCAAAAGCAGATCAGGCAGGAAAATGGGGGTTGGGCGGCGAAAAGGGTGAAATAAGGTAGTAATTTGTCTATAACTGAAGGGGTTTTGAACATGGACAATAATGATGCACTTAAAGAGCTGAAGTCAAAACGGAGAATCATTGTTTTTGGTATCCCTTTGTGGGCGCTGGGATTGTTTTTTGCCGTCTCCGAAAAAGAATGGTTCATGGGATTTTTAAGTTTGCTTCTCTTGGTTGCCAGCGTTTTTGCCATCATTAAATCAAATAAGCTGATTCGGGGTACGCTTGCCCCATATAGGCCGGGAAAAGGTTTTTGGTATTACCGTATGTCCGCGCAAAGCAAAAGAGCCTACATCACATCCGGTCAGTGGGTATTAGTTTTACTGCTCATCGGTTTTTGGATGCTGGATTATTTAAACGGCTATACGGCTGTAACGGCCGTCGGCGGTATCATCGCCCTTCAGGTGCTGGTAAAGCGTCGCATCAAGCTGCATACCGAAGTTGACGATGCCAGTCTGTTTGAGCTCGAAGAGCTTGGAATTATCCAAGAGGGAGAAACGGTCTCGTCGTTGTATAAGGATTTCGAAGAGTGGTCCAAAGTACCCGAAAACGCCAAGGTGTTGGCTCTGACGCCGGACCGTTTGATCGTCATCATCATGGCTTCGCCGGAGGCCGGGACAAGCTACGAAATCCGTTTACGGGAAATAAGCGGCCTCAATATTATTAACGAAGGAAAATACGGCCAAGGCGTTATTATTTCCTTAAAATTGGCTGACGAAACGGTGATCAATCTATTGCTGGAAGGGGAGAGTCAACAGGACTCTCCGGAGCAGTTTATTCAAGCCCTGCTGAATGGGCTCGATCGCGTGTACGCGGGAACGGCAGAATCGGCGGCCCCGAAGCCAAACATGAAACGTGTCTATCCGGAACAACCCCAACCCTCATTTCCGGAGGAAGGGCCGCGGCCGCAAATTCGCCATCTGGATATACACCAAGCCTCAAGCTCCCCAAATTCGACCGAACCTACGGATCGGGCGGATGCTAATCCGGCTGGGGAGAAAACGAACAAGCGAATCATTGACTTTTAGCTGAGCGATAAAAAGAGAAGGATGTGGACGGGGTGTGAACAGTAAATTGTTTGTGCATGACATCAACCGCCGCAGCTTCGTCAACGGTCCGGGAGCCCGCGCCGTAGTTTGGGTGCAAGGGTGCAGCTTGGGCTGCCCAGGCTGCTTCAACCCCGCGACCCACCCGGTGGAGCACCCTTCGGCAAGTCTCGTAGATCCCGCGGTTTTAGGCGAGGAGCTCGGAGGGCTGCCCGTGGACGGACTGACCCTGTCCGGCGGGGAGCCTTTAGAACAGCCACAGGCGGTTTCCGAGCTGATCAAATCTTTTCGCAGGGTAAATGCAGGTACAGTTTTAATCTTCAGCGGCTTTTCCTCCAGGCGGATCTTGGCCTCGGCGAAGGCCCGAGCCACGATCCTGCTGGCGGATGCCGTGCTTGCGGGGCCGTATAGAGAAGGAAGCGATCCCCGCGAAATTTGGAGTTCCAAGGAGCTTATTCTTGTAACGGAGCGTATAGAACCGCACACCCTGACCCCGGAACGGCGTTTGGAAGTGTCGCTGCAGTCCGGAAGCCGTTTGCGGCTTTCCGGTTATCCCAGTTCCGCGCAGGTCCGACATTTCAGCGAATTCTTAAAACAGGAGCTTGATTATGACGAAAGATGATTTTATCCGGGAGCTTGAAGTCCTGATCCGGGCCCGCTATGGAGTTATTCTCGTTAATACACTTGAGGAAGAACGGGCGTTGGATATGCTCACCGATTTGGCGCGCAAGCTAAACAAGCGATTATTGACCTGGTCTTGCACGAGGGGATTGGTTATGGATGGAGAGACGACGGTGCATGCCGATACCGTGGACCTTATGACCGCCATCGCCAAGGCTGAGCAGTTGGCCAAGGAGCCGTCCCTGTTTGTATGGCTGGATCTCCAGTCTCATTTGAACAGCTCTCCCGTCTATATTCGGCGGTTTAAGGAGCTGGCCCAGGATATTCGCGAAAGGATGCCCTCGAATTCAATTATCGTAGGGCCCTTAAAGGAAATACCCATCGAGCTGCAAAAAGAAGTTACCATCATCGACTTGCCTTATCCCGACTTGAACGAACTTAAAACGATCATTTTCCAGTTTGCCCAACAATATAAGGACAGGGAAGACCTACAGATCGATTGTTCGGAGCCGACGCTGGATGCGCTGGGGCGGGCTTCGATCGGCCTGTCGAAGACCGAAATCGAGAACTGCCTGGCTAAGTCGCTGGTGCAGCACAAGAGCATCACCGTTGAAAACATCGACTTCATTTTGGAAGAGAAGAAGCAGAACATCCGCAAGTCCGGCATTTTGGAGTATGTCGACACGGAGAATCTCGAGGCGGCCGATATCGGCGGTCTGGACAATTTAAAGAAGTGGCTGGAAATCCGCAAGCAGGCCTATACTCCGGAAGCGGAGCAATTTGGAATCGGCTGGCCCAAAGGCGTCCTGGTTGTCGGGATTCCCGGTTGCGGCAAGAGCCTAAGCGCCAAATGCGTGGCCGCTTCTTGGAAAATGCCGCTGCTCCGCCTGGATTTGGGCCGCGTATTCGGGATGTACGTCGGCTCCTCGGAAGCCAATATGCGGATGGCCCTGTCAATGTGTGAAGCCGTATCGCCCTCGATCCTATGGATCGACGAAATCGAGAAGGCGTTATCGGGCCTTGCCAGCAGCAATTTCAGTGACGGGGGGACGACTTCCCGCGTATTCGGCACGATTTTGACATGGATGCAGGAGAAGAAGAGCCCGGTCTTTGTGTTTGCGACCGCGAACAATATCTCCAGCCTTCCTCCTGAACTGCTGCGCAAGGGGCGATTCGACGAAATTTTCTTTGTCGATCTGCCGAACGAGCAGGAGCGTGCCGAAATCTTCCGGATTCACATCAAGCGCATCGGCCGCAATCCGGATCATTTCGATATTGCCAACCTGGTAAGATTGTCGGGAGAAGCGAGCTTCGGCGATGGAGTGCGTCTGACCGGCTCGGAGATCGAATCTTGCGTGAACCAAGCTTTGCTGGAGGCCTTTTTTGTAAGGAACTCCGAGAAGCACCCGGAAGGAGACGTGACTTCCTCTGATATAGAGCGGGCTATTGTCCAGTCCGTTCCATTGAGCCGCATCCGTAAGGAGGAGATCGGATATATGCGGACATGGGCAGCCGATAATGCGGTCAGAGCCAGCCTGGGACCGGAACAGCTCCTCTCGCAGGAGAACGCCAAGGTGAACGAGGTGACGGTGGGCAGAAATATTGATTTCTAAGGAGGACCGTTCGTTATGAGCCATTGTACGACATTTCCCCTTATTTTTAGCGACAAGAGATTGCTGTTCCGGGCGATGCGCGAGACGGGCCTGGAACCCGAGAATCGGGTCTGGTATTCCTTTAATACGGAATTACAGAAGAGGTTGGGAATCGGCGGGGAACCTCTCGGGAAGCTGCTGACGGGGACAAGAGGCGATCTTCATCTGATTATCTTGGAAACAGAGGAGGGCCTGCAGGCGGTCTTCGAGTCGGGGAGTCTGTCCGGGGAGGAGCTGGATCTTGCGGGGGAACAGCTTTTGTCCGAAGTGCAGACCGCTTATCTCCGCGGTGCGGTAAACCAGGTTTGTAGACGTTACATGGAGGCCGGCCTGCATGCGGAAGTCCGCGAAGTCGAGAGCGCGGAGGGCGTTTCCTTCGTGTTGGCTTTCGGGACGGGAGGCAAGTCGATTACCGTCACGCAACTCAACGATGGCGTCATCGAAGAGCAAGTGCAGGGTGTGGCGGGTCAATCCTGCATGGTCGCCACGGCGGAGCTGGAGCGTCTGCTGGCCGGCACGAACGCCGCCTCCCTCAAGCGAACCTGGACTCCCGCTTACCAGGCGACCGTCGAGGACCGGGAGCTTCAGGTTTTAAAACTTACGTAAAGGGGATTGCCCCGTAAAAAACGGTTTCGAGCGGGTGGGCTCGGGATCGTTTTTTTTCGGCTAAAATAGCGGCCCGAAATGAAGAAATAGCGGCTGCATAAATCGCCATTCAGGATAGGACGGCAGTGCCAGCAAACCCGAGGCTTAAAGAGCGATTCACGACTTGCAAAATCCGCCGCAAACCGTCACAATAGGAACTACAGTAAATTAAGTTAATGAATTTATGAAAGTAAAGGGAGGATCCCTATGGAAATCGGGCTCAGCACTTTTGTTGAAACCACGCCGGATGTGCATACCGGCGAATTGATCAGCCACGCGCAGCGTCTGCGCGAGGTCGTGGAAGAAATCGTCCTGGCGGACCGGGTGGGGCTCGACGTCTTCGGTGTCGGCGAGCATCACCGCAAGGACTATGCGGCCTCTTCCCCGGCCGTCGTTCTGGCGGCGGCCGCGGCGCAGACCGAGCGGATCCGCCTCACCAGCGCGGTAACCGTGCTGTCGTCCGCCGACCCGGTGCGGGTGTTCCAGGAGTTCTCGACCCTGGACGGCATCTCGAACGGGCGGGCAGAGATTATGGCGGGGCGGGGCTCTTTTATCGAATCCTTCCCGTTATTTGGCTATGATCTTCAGGACTATGACGAGCTATTCGACGAGAAGCTGGACTTGCTCCTGAAGATCCGCGCATCGGAGAAAGTCACCTGGGAAGGGAAACATCGCCCCGCGATCCGCAACCTCGGCGTGTATCCGCGCCCGGTGCAGGAACCGCTGCCGGTATGGATCGGCAGCGGAGGCAACACCGAGTCCGTCATTCGCGCCGGACTGCTTGGCCTGCCGCTGGTGCTGGCCATCATCGGCGGCCGGCCGACCCAGTTTGCCCCGCTCGTGCAGCTGTACAAGAAAGCGGCGGCCCAGGCCGGCCACGACCCGGCGAAGCTGCCGGTCGCCTCGCACTCGCACGGGTTCGTCGGCGAGGAGGCGGAGCAGGCCGCCGATCTGTTCTTCCCTTCGACCCAGGCCAGCATGAACGTCATCGGGCGGGAGCGCGGCTGGGGCCATTACGGCCGGGCTTCCTTCGATGCCGCGCGCAGCCTGGAAGGCGCGCTCTATGTGGGCGATCCGGATACGGTCGCGCGGAAGATCATTTACCTGCGCAAAAACGTGGGGATCACCCGGTTTATGCTCCACTGCCCGCTCGGGACGATGCCGCATGAGCAGGTGATGCGGTCCATCGAGTTGCTCGGGACCGAGGTGGCGCCGCGGGTGCGCGAGGAAATCGCCCGCTGGGAAGCGGCGGGAGAGCCGCAGGAATAACCCGCGGCCCACGGCCCCTCACCCCGCGGTCCCTCACCCTCAAGGGAACGTCAAAGTCCCCGGTGGCGGAGCCGATTCCTTCGGGAACCGGCTCCGGACCAGGGCCGGGACATTAAAGATCCTCTATTTTTTTCCGCGCCTTCTTCAAAAGTTTGGCACCCAGGCGATTTACATGCTCCTCATTCTTTACCAAGAGCTTATAGGCTTCCAAGACGGCCAGAGTTCGGACGAAAATGTACATGCCCACGGCGATCATAGCCGCAAACCCCGGATAGTAAGGGACCAGAATTCCGGAGGTTATTTCTTTCTTTTCCAGCAGGAAGGCCAATCCCCCCGTTAAAATCAGACAAACTCCGACGACGATGACGGGGTTACACCTCCGCTTCGCTTGTTCATATCTCGAGGCCAGCTCTTTAAGATAGCCGGGGTCAAACAGCAAAGGCTCCTTTTTCAGCACTTTATAGGTATTGTCCCCGTCGATCGAGATGGCCGTCACGAGCATGCCGATCCCGAGCACGGCGATAACAATGATGAGGAAGGTATAGATAGCCGGTTCCTGCTTAAAAACCAAGTAGGGGACGGTGGAGAAAATAAGCAGACCAAATCCCAACGCCACAAATTTGGATGTTCTGCGTTCATGCATCAGATAGGCTTCCGCCGTTTCCTTGTTTACATAATACCCTCGTGCCTCCTCCTCGTTAGGATGGGGCTGAACCGTCTCCTTCAGCAGATAATCCATAGAAACTTCAAAGAGGTTTCCGATCATGAGCAGTTTCTCCGTTTCGGGGTAACCTTGGCCGTTCTCCCATTTGCTGACCGCCTGCCTCGTCGTGTTTAATTTCTCCGCCAATGCTTCTTGGGAGAGTCCCTTTTCTTTTCTTAATTTCAATAGTTTTTCACCGAATGTCATGGGCAGCTTCCCTTTCTTTATTTGTTTGTGATACCCAAATTATTGCATAACAGGCCGGGGCATTCTATCATTCCGCCGTTGCACTTTGTCAACTTCAGGTTGCATTCCTGTTCTGGCGGGGATATTTCGGGAAAAACAAAGACCCTGACAGGAGGCTGTCAGGGTCAATTAAGCGGGGAAATATTCCCGTTAAATTCGACTCAACTCATTAAAAATTGAAGTTATCCGGGTCCGGGCCAACCCGGCGGTTTTCATTCAGCGCGTCGATCCGGTTCATATCTTCTTCGCTCAGCGAGAAATCATAGATCGAGGCGTTCTCGATAATCCGCGCTTCTTTGGTCGATTTCGGAATGGTGATCACCCCGTGCTGCAGGTCCCAGCGCAAAATTACCTGGGCCACGGTCTTGCCGTACTTGGCGCCGATTTCCTGAAGCACGGGATCGTTCAACAGTTCCCCTTGCATCAGCGGGGACCAGGCTTCCAGTTGAATGCCCTGCTCCCGGCAGAATTGCAGCAGTTCTTTTTGCGTCAGCCGCGGATGGAATTCCACCTGGTTGACCATCGGCTTGATTTCCGCTCCTTCCATGACATCCTGCAAATGATGGATTTGGAAGTTGCTCACCCCGATCGCCTTCACCCGTCCTTCCCGGTAGAGGGTTTCCAGGGCGCGCCAGGACTCTTTGTATTTGCCTTTGACCGGCCAGTGGATCAGGTACAGGTCCAGGTACTCGAGGCCGAGTTTGTCCATGCTGGCTTCAAAAGCGGCCAAGGCCGAATCGTAGCCCTGATCGGCGTTCCACAGCTTGGAGGTCACGAACAGCTCCTCGCGTTTCACGAGCGACTCTTCGAGCGCTTCGCGGATCGCGGTTCCGACGCCGGCTTCATTCTGGTACACGGCCGCGGTGTCGATGCTGCGGTAGCCGTGGCGGATGGCGGCTTTCACCGCCGCGACGAGTTCTTGTCCTTCTTCGACTTTAAAAACGCCCAGACCGAAGCCCGGCATTTTTACGCCGTTATGCAAAGTTACGGTATCCTGCAAATTTTTAATCATAGGTTCAGTCATCTCCTAGAATGATGTTCTTTTTAGTTGGTATGGCATTCCATAAAATAGCTTACCCGTTTTGCGCGGCCCGATGCAAGCCGCCCTCCGGCGACGGGGCGCTTTCGTTTACGCGGCCGGCGTCCCTTCGCTCGAGCACCCGGGCCCGGCCGGTAAGGATTACCGCGGCCAGAACCATCAGCGCTCCCACCCAGGTGGTATGGAGAAGGCCGAGCCGGTCGGTGACGATGCCGCCAAGGTAGGCTCCTAGGGCAATCCCGGCGTTAAAGGCGGCGATATTGACGGCGGAGGCGATGTCTTTGGCCTGGGGCGCGAAACGTTCCGCCAGCATGACGACATAGATTTGCAGTCCCGACACGTTCATGAAGGCAAACAGGCCCATCAGGAAAATGGTGATCAGCCCCGCGATTTTCAGCGGCGCCGTGAAGGCCAGGGCGAACAGCACGAGGGACTGAACGCCGAACATGTAGAACAGGGCACTGACCGGTCTGCGGTTGGCCGCTTTCCCCCCAAGCAGATTGCCGATCGCGATGGCGATGCCGTACATCAGTAGAATCACCGCGGCCGTTTCCTCGGGAAATCCGGTGACTTCATGAAGCAGCGGGGATAAATAGGTAAAGACGACGAAGGTGCCGCCGTATCCCAGCGCGGTGATGGCGAAAGCCAGCAGCAGGCGCCCGTTGCCGACCAGTTTGAGCTGATCGCTGAACCGGATTTTTGCGCCTTTGCGTAAATTCCCGCCGGACACGAGTATCAGGTTGGCGAGGAAAGCGACCACGCCGATGAGAGCAATGGCGATGAAGGCCGTCCGCCAGCCCCACTGCTGACCCACCATCGTGCCCAGCGGCACGCCCGTGACCGTGGCTACGGTCAGACCCGAGAACATAATGGAGATCGCGCTGGCCCGCCGGTTCTCGGGTACGAGGTCCGCGGCGATCGTCGATCCGATCGACATGAACACGCCATGCGCGAGGGCCGAGATCACACGGGCGGCAAGCAAGACGCCGATGCTGCCCGCCATGGCGGCCAGGCTGTTGCCGATGATGAAGACGATCATCACGCCGAGCAGCAGCGTTTTTTTGGAAACCCCGGAGGTTAACGAGGTCAGCACCGGAGCGCCGAACGTGACCCCCAGGGCATACAGAGTGACGGTGAGTCCCGCCGTAGTGACGGATATATCAAAGTCTCCAGCGATTAAGGGAAGCAGTCCCACGCTGATAAACTCGGTTGTCCCGATCGCAAAGGCGCTGACGGCGAGGGCCAGAAGCGCCAGCATACTTCGTTTTTTTTCTATAGTCACAGGTTCTTCCACTCCTCTTGCGATTTGTCGCCGCCGGCCGGCATATGCTATTATCATTTATCGAGGCGGTCATGAACAGTACGTACTTTAAAGTGATATAGGTACTAAAAAGTGCCTAATGTATAAATAAAGGGAGGAAGGCGCTTTGGCGAAAAAATACAATATCTCGGTGGAAGCCACGCTGGAGGTCATTGGGGGAAAATGGAAGTGCGTCATTCTGTGCCATCTCACGTATGGAAAACGAAGAACGAGCGATTTGAAACGTCTGATGCCCGGGATCACGCAGAAAATGCTGACCCAGCAACTGAGAGAGCTGGAGAAGGACGGGATCGTCAACCGGATCAGCTACAATGAAGTGCCGCCGCGGGTCGAGTATGAACTGACGGAATACGGGTGGAGCTTGAAGGGGATTTTGGATTCCTTATGCGCCTGGGGCGAGAAGCATATCATCAAGGAATACGGAGATAAGAGCGCCGTCTTGGAAGACAGCATTCTGAACCGGTAAATCGAGACAAGCGGAAAAAAAGCCTGGCATCACCTTGCGTAAAAAGGGAAGCCAGGCTTTTGTATGTTCAGGAGAACACCTTCGTGTGAAGCAGATGGAGCGCGTTGCCGATGTCCTTGATTTCGGATGCCGACAGATGGCCGACCCGCTGATGAAACCGGGCTTCGATCTGTCCGAACACCCCGTCCATGAGGCGCTGTCCCGCTTCGGTCAGGCGGATCAGCTGCACGCGCCGGTCCCCTTCGGCGGACACCTTCTCGCACAGCTGTTTTTCCCGGAGTTTGCGGATTTCGCGGCTGGCGTTAGGCATCGAAATATGATGGCAATCGCTGATCTGGCTCAGGGTTACCGGCTGGCTAACCGCGATATATTCCAGAATGTCGTATTGGACCGGGGTGATTCCCTCCGGTTTCAAGCCCTTGGTGATGTCGTGTTTGACTTCATGTACGGCAGTGGTAAAGGCTACGAATCGTTGAAAAAGCTCAGTTTTGTCCACAAAACCACCTCATCTTCGACAATAGCAAACTCATTATCAAAAAACAATTATCATTTGACAACTAATAGGTTGTCATATAGGATTTATTTATCAAATGATAAGTAAATGGGGTGTTAGCTGTGAACCTGCTGGTCATTTATACTCATCCGAATCATCAAAGTTTGAGTTACGCTTTTTTGCAAAAAGTGCTGGAAGGAAGCCGTGAAAATCCGAGAATTTCCGGGATTCAGGTGTTGGATTTATACGCGGAGTCTTTCGATCCTGTCCTGGTGTACAACGAGGAAAAGCGGAGGCGCGATATGCACCGTGAGCCCAGCTTGGCCAAATACCGCGAGCAGATTCAATGGGCGGATAAGCTCGTGTTCGTGTATCCGATCTTTTGGGGGCGTCCTCCGGCCATGCTTCTCGGCTACATCGACCGGATGTTCTCCTCCGGTTTCGGGTACCGTGACAACGGCCGGCTGCTGCCGGAAGGTCTTTTGAAAGGGAAATCCGCCGTCTGCATTTCCACCATGAAGGGGCCCGAGCGGATTTATCCCTGGTTCTATCTGAATAACGCCCATAAAGTATTGATGGGAAGGGCGCTGCTCCGCTATGTCGGCATCCGGCCGGTCAAGTTCTTTGAGTTCGGAAGCATGGAGAGCCCCAAAGGCCGCCATGAGAAAAAGCTGAACAAGGTTTACACGTATTTTAAAAACCTGGAGCACTAGTTCCTTTGTGTGAGCGATGAAGCCATTCGCCGGTGCCCGGATCGAAGATGTAGTCTTTTTTCCATTCCGCGATATGTTCGGCCACATCCCGGATGGCGGCGGCGATGTAGCGGATTTCCCGATCCGTCATCATCGGATGCAGAGAGAGGCGGACCCAGCCCGGTTTGCCCGATAGGTCGCCTTCCGCGATTTGCCCGGCGATATGGCGGGAGTCCGCCAGGCCGATGCCCAGCAAGTGATGGCCGTAGGTTCCGGCGCAGGAACAACCGCCGCGAGCCTGAATGCCGAAGCGGTCATTGAGCAGTTGGACCACCAAATTGTAATGGATGGTGTCGAACGTGAATGAAACGATGCCCAGCCGATCGCGGCGGCTTCCTCCGAGAAGACGGAGGCCGGGAATTCGCGCAAGTTGATGCAGCAGAAGGGAGGTTAACTCCTTCTCCCGCGCTCTCATGCGGGAAGTGCCCATCTCTTCCTTCAGTCGTATGCACAAAGCGGCCCGGATGGCTTGCATAATCCCCGGTGTCCCTCCGTCCTCCCGCGCCTCCGCGTCCTTGACATAGTGATACTCGCCCCACGGATTGGTCCACAACACCGTACCGCCGCCGGGCTGGTCGGGAACGTCGCTGTCGCAGCAGGATTTGTCGACGACGAGAATGCCGCTCGTCCCCGGCCCGCCGAGAAACTTGTGGGGGGAGAACAGGACGCCGTCCAGTCTTTCCAGAGGCGGGGCGGGATGCATGTCGATGCGCGCATACGGCGCGGAAGCGGAGAAATCGACGAAACACCTGCCGTCGTGCCGGTGCATCGTTCGGGCCAGCTCGTCATAGGGCGTTTCGAAGCTGGTCACATTGGAGCAGGCGGTGAAGGCGCCGATTTTGACGCGTCTATGCCGGTAACGCCGCAATAACCGCTCCAAATGTTCAGGCTCCACGTTCCCCTCCGGCCCGGGAGGAACGACGACGACCTCGCCGATCGTTTCGGCCCAGGAGAGCTGGTTGGAGTGATGCTCCATGTGGGTGATAAAGATGACGGGCCGTTCCGCTTCGGTTAAGCGGATGCGGGATTTAAACCGCTCGGGAACTTTCAGTCCCAGCAGCCGCTGCAGCTTGTTTACCGCCCCGGTCATGCCGGTTCCCGCAAACACCAGCATGTCTTGCGGACCTGCGTTCACATGGCGCTTGATGACCGCTTTGGCTTCCTCGTAAGCGAGGGTCATGGTCCGGCCGGTGATGGTGGAGCGGGTATGCGTGTTGGCCATCCAGGGGCCGAACTCCTCCGCGAGCCTCGTTTCGATCGGGCGATACAGCCGGCCGCTGGCCGCCCAGTCGGCATAGAGGAGCGGCTTGCGGCCGTAGGGAGACAGGAAGGTATGGCCCTCGCCGATCGTATTTTTCCGGTACCGGTTGAAGAATGCTTCACTGGAGCCCGGCAAATCATAAACAAGGCTCCCGATGTTGGCCTTGAGCATAGGCGTGTGCCCTCCGTTCGATTGATCGGTTTAGGGTACGCTGGGATGCCCGATGGCGTTCCAAAGGGAGCCGTGAACATTATTTGAAATTCAAATAAACAACTGCACATCGGAAGCGAGCGCGTCGCGGAGATACGTTTGGGCGTCCACGACTTCAAGCTCCGGAATCAGCTCTTCGGGCCGGATGCCCATAATTTCCAGAGACAATCGGCAGCCGTAGAATTTGACGTTTTTTTTACGCGCCCCTTTTAGGAAATGAATCAGCTTGGGGGCTTCCTGATCCTCGATCATCTCCGTCAGCATCCACTTTCCCAAGCCGCTGAAATTCATGCGGGACAAGGGAAGGTCCTCCGCGCCTTTCGGCGACATCCAGCCGAGCAGCTTCTCATAGACCGTCTTGTCCTCCTGCGTCATCCGTTCGGGATCCCGCAGCAAAAACAACCCCCAAAAAGCGAAGAACATCGTTACCTCGACCTCGATATCCCGCGCCGCATTGGCCAAAATCAGCCCGGCCATCGCCTTGTCGTACTCCCCGCTGAACATGAGCAGGCTCATCTTCTTGCCGGCTTCCTTTTGCAGCCCTGTTTCCATGCCCGCCCTGACTTCCTTTTCCGCCTCCATGGCCATTCCGATCCGCCTCCGGGTTGTTTTGGATGGGATTAGTATGGACAGAGAAGGGCAGGGTATTCCCGGTTCATGGAATCGTCATTTTCGGGCGGCGCTGATGAGGTGGAGAGGCTTTAACCGCCGCTACTTAACAGATCTTTATAGGAGGAAGAAGCCAGTACCCCCATCAAACAAACTGGTAAATAAAATTCCTGCAAATCTGCATGTTTTTTTCTGGTTCGGGGCCAAAATTTAAAAATTCCTGCAAATCTGCAGGAATTTTCGAAGCAACCGGCTTGTTTTTCTAAAATCGCTAGAAATGCCTGCAGATTTGCATCTTTTTTCGCATTCGCGCGTGGATCGAACAAAATGCCTGCAGATTTGCATCTTTTTTGAGTTGGAGCGTTGGAACTGCGTTGTCATCTTGATCGCCGTGGGCTAAATACGATTAGGGATGTTGGCAGGCGTGGGGCTGCGTGCTTATCGGGAGTTTCACGCCAAGTCAACGCTAAGCAGCGCATTGTTTTTTTCTCGTATTCCGATGTCCAGGGAGGCATTAGCTCAATGGCGCTCGATCCTGTTCTACTAATTAACGGGATTTCCTCCCGTTAATTTCCCCCATTTGGTGTAACCTCATCCAATTAGCTGGATTTCCTCCCGCTAATTCAGCTCCTTTTGGCCAGTCCGGCCCAATCACGGCAAATTAGCGGGATTTTTTCCAGGTAATCCTCGCACTTGGCCATTCGCGCGTCATTTAACGGGAGTTTTTCCCGTTAATCTGCCGCTCAGGTCCCAACCAGAGCCCATCCATGCCCATCCATCGCCGCGCCCGACCCCAAGGCTAGGCCTGCCCTCGCCCAGCCTAGCATGTCCAAGCTCTAACTTACCTTTATCTCCTACCGTAACTAAACACCGCAGGCCAACCATATTACTCAACTAACTAATCCTTCACCTGAGTGCCTCGATCTTCTGAGTGTAGTGTCCGGTCCCGCCGTCCGCTGACATTAGCGGGATATTCTCCCGCTAATATTGCTCATTTGGTGTAACCTCGCCCAGCCTAGCATGTCCAAACTCTAACTTGCTTTTATCTCCTACCGTAACTAAACACCGCAGGCCAATCATATTACTCAACTAACTAATCCTTCACCTGAGTGCCTCGATCTTCTGAGTGTAGTGTCCGGTCCCGCCGTCCGCTTACATTAGCGGGATATTCTCCCGCTAATGTAAGCGCCGCCTGGTGCGCAGCATGACCTGCGGCCTGACGTGCCGCGTGATGCGCAGCCTAACGTGCCGCTTGGCGCACTACCTGATACGCCACCCAACGCACCGTCCGCTGTTCGCCCTCGTAGCCAGTTCCGCGTGTCATCCACCGTCCGCTGTTCGCCCCCGTAGCCAGTTCCGCGTGTCATCCACCATCCCCCGTCAGCCCTCGTAGCCTGCTCCCCGTGTCGTTCACCATTCGTGGCCGTTAAAACACCCGGCGCGCGGTCACGAACCGCTCTTTCCAGCTGTCGGAGAAAGCCTCCAGGCGAACGCCGTATTTTTTCGAGTACGTGTGCAAAATTTGGTTATCCCCCGCATAGATGCCGACATGGCCGATATCCAAACCGCGCGCCCCGAAAAAGAGCAGATCGCCTTTGCGGAGATCCTCGATTTTGACCTCTTGTCCTTCTTTGGCTTGGTCATAGGATACCCTGGGCAGCTCGATCCCCAACGTATCCGCAAATACCCGCTTGACGAAAGACGAGCAGTCAAAGGTGGCGGTTTGATCCGGCGACGCGCCGAATTCATACGGGGTGCCGGCAAAGGTCATGCCATAGGCGAGCAGCTCATCCGCCTGCTTGTCCCGCAGGGCAGAGCTTGTATAGTCGGTGTATTTCGGTTTTGCGGATATGTAGCCGGTCCGCCCGTCCTCCGTGCTGACTTCCAGCCAGAACGGCGAGGCTTCGCGGAGAACCGTGACCTTGGCGCCGGCCGGAAGCAGTTCCTCCGCGGCTTCACTCTCCGCGTCCGGAGCGCTCCGCAGATTCACGCCCCAGCGGATCGACGCCTCTTTGCCGATGAGGGCGGCAGACGTAATGCGGACGGTTCGGGCGTCCTCTTCCCAAACGACGGTGCTGCCCAGGGCTTCGCTTACCATACGCAGCGGAACCAGCGTGTGGCCGTCCGCCACCTGCCCCGGAACATCCACCTGCAGCGTCCGGCCGTTCAGCTCGGCCAAGCTTTCGCCCAACCGGTAGGTGAGCTTCGCATCCCCTTTGGTGGCTGTCACCGTTTTGGTGGCGCCGTCCCAAGCGAGCTTCGCGCCTTGCGCCTCAAACAGACCGCGCATTGGAACGAGCACGGCGCCGTCCACGATTTTTGGATCCGCGACCGGTTGAATCCGCTTCCCGTCCAACACAATGTTCACCGGCGGCGTCTGCTGCGGTGCCGAACCCTGCGCTGCGGACTCGGCGGCATAGGCCGGAACCGCGGTGGTAAGAAGTCCCGCGCTAAGCAGAAGCAGGAGGGCGTGTTTCTTTTTCGGTTTTTTCATGAGGTCATCCTCCCAAGAATTAAAATAAATTATATAGCTCACTTAGTTGGACGAGTCTGGGAGATGAGAGTTGTGCAGAAAAATATGGAAAATAAAATTTTATCACTGCCTCAGGCCTGGTTCTTATCGGGTATAGAGCAGAGGCGGTTTTGCTTCAAAAGGCCCATCAGCCAGCTTGGTAATATAAAATTCCTGCAAATCTGCAGGAATTTTCGACGAAATCGGCTTGTTACTCTAAAATCGCTAGAAATGCCTGGAGATTTGCATCCTTTTTCGCATCCGCTCGTGAAATCGATCTAAAAGCCTGCAGATTTGCATCTTTTTGGAGTGGCAGGGGTGGAAAATGCGCGTGGCCCCTTAGCCCCCATGAGTTAAATACGATTTTCGACGTCGGCGGAAGGCACTAGGCCCACCCATTTCTCATAAACTTGGCAAAATGGACCTTATTCCCCGACCTGGCGCTCTCCACCGCCCCTAATACCATGGCGATACTGTGGATGTTGTCGCTGCAATCCGTCTCCGGCCGGGCCCCGGTCTCCAGCGCATCGAACATGTTCGCGAGACAAGCCTGGTGGCCGGTCAGGGCCATGTTCACGGGAACGGCGGCGACGCGCTTCGTTTCGCGGATAAATCGGTCGGCGGAGCCCCCCTCCGCCACAATTTCCGCATAGGGCTCGCCTTGTCCGTCCCATAAGGCCGTGCCGAACTCGCCGGTGATTCTCCAGGAGCTTTCCCACGAAGTGGACGCCCCTTCGGCGCACCAGGAGCCGCGATAGTTGAACACCGAACCGTCGGACATTTCAAAAATACAGACGGCCATCGCGTTTCCGGCATACCAGGAGCCGGGTGGATTAAACTCATGGCAGTACACCGAGACGGGGTCGGCGCCCAGAATATAGCGGGCCTGATCGAAGGTGTGGATCGCCATATCGAGCAGAAGCGGGCTGTCCATGGCATCGCGAAATCCGCCGAAATGCGGGCCGATAAAAAAGTCCGCGCCGATAAAGCCGGGCCGC
This sequence comes from Paenibacillus sp. alder61, assembly GCF_020179875.1. Lineage (NCBI taxonomy): Bacteria > Bacillati > Bacillota > Bacilli > Caryophanales > Paenibacillaceae > Paenibacillus > Paenibacillus sp. alder61. The sequence goes on along the minus strand of NZ_JAIUDG010000008.1, from coordinate 222,487 downwards.
CCGATCGTTCCCCCGCCGACGAGGCGGCGGAGCGCGCGGATGTTCGGGTCAAAGCGGCGGTTCTGCATGACGGCATGGATTTTGCCGCTTTTCCGCGATAGCTCAAGCAGATCCAGGCACTGCGCAAGGTTCTCGGCCAGGGGCTTCTCCGCAAAGACATGACAGCCCATTTCCATCGCCGTTTTGCCGATGACATAGTGGCTTGCGGGGATGGTCACATCAAATACCAAGGTAGCGTCCGCCTGGAGAATCGCTTCGCGGAGATCGGTAAATCGCGGGCAGGAAAGCCCCTTCCGGGAAGCCAACGCGTCGGCGGCTTCGAGGCTCAGGTCCACAAGCCCCACGATTTCCGTATCGCTGCGGCTTAGCGCGTAATCGACCCAAATGTGGGACATGCCGCCGCAGCCGGCCACGAGGACACGGTGCTTTTTCGTTAAACGGGTCATTGCAGCTTAAGCCCCCTTGTTAAACCGGGTTGGGGACGATGTCGCCGCCCCGGCAAAATTTTAAATAGCGGAGAGCGTGAACCTGCCCGGTCATTTCCAGCTCATCCTTGTAAACGGGATCATGCCACCCCTCAATATCGATCGTTCCCCGGTATCCGTTCTGGCGCAAAATCGTGATGATATCCGCCCAGTTGCAGTCTCCGAAACCGGGCGTCCGATGCCAGACGTAAGGCTGTTTGCCGTGTACGCCGTATTCCTTGACGACGTCCCAGGCGATGGTGGCGTCCTTGCCGTGAACGTGAAACACCTTCTTCGCCCACTTTCTCAGCTGCGGGATCGGATCGATCAGGCTGACCATCTGGTGGCAGGGCTCCCATTCCAGTCCGATATTGTCCGCCGGTACGGCGTTGAACATCAATTCCCAGGCGGTAGGGTTGTGAGCGATGTTCCAATCGCCGTTCTGCCACGTCCCGCCCATATCGCAGTTCTCAAAAGCGAGGCGTACGCCACGGTCCGCCGCCCGGCGCGACAGTTCACCGAAAACTTCCTGGAATTTCGGGATCGATTCGTCGATCGGCTGTCCGGGAAGCCTTCCGGTGAAACCGGTTACCAAATCGGTGCCGAACAAATGGGCATGGTCGATGAGCCGTTCCCAGCTGGCCAGTGTATCGGCGTTGTCGCCTTCTCCGGTCAACGGGTTGCCGAATATGCTTAGGGCTGAAATCACAAAGTCATGTTCTTCGGCAAGGGTTTGCACCCGTTTGGCCAACTCCTCTAGGTTCGTTTTCCCGGTGGTCTGCCAAAAGGTCAAATTAAACGATTCGAAGCCATGCCGGACGATTTGCGGAATGATGCGGTCGGCGTCGCCGCCCCCGACCAACGTGCCGATGCGCAGGAAGTGTTCCATGCTTCCCATCCCTCCAATATTGTCATATAGTGGTCCTAACAGCTTCATTATAGCTAGGAGGATCGCCGGCTGCTCTATGCGATCTTGTGCATTATTAGTCCGATCTTGCGGTGGTGAGATGTTTACAATGACCAATCCCAAAGAGCTTAGGGAAGAGACTTATCTGGAACAAAAAATATATCCCGTACAGCTTTTTGCCAATCGGTGCTCCCGAGTCAACCCGGGGGATTGCGTGCTGTATTTGCATTGGCATGAGCATATGGAGATCATTTTGATGCGGAGAGGGCGCGCCGTTTTTCATATCGACAGCCGTCCATATGAAGCCGGGGCGGAAGAGATTATCCTGATTCCGGGCGGCAGTTTGCATGTCGGATATGCGCTGGATGAAGGCGACGTGGATTTCGATTGCATCGTTTTGAATCCGTCGCTCTTCAATCCTTGGATGCATGATCCGGTGCATAACCAACTGATCGTCCCCTATTTGGAGGGCCGACGGCACTTTCCGGTCAAGCCGGAAGATCCTCGCCGGAGAGATCAGAGCCGGGTCTGGCTGGAGGAGGCGGTGGAAGAATTGTCGGCAAGACCTCAGGGGTACCAATTGGTCGTTACCTCAAAACTCCATCTGTACTTCACGCTGCTGGCGAGGGCGGGGATGGAGGAGGGGCCGGAAAAAACAGCGCATGCGGCCTATTTCCCCAACCGGGAGCCTTTTAAGCGGTTGATCCGCCGGATCGAGGAGCATCCGGGGGAGGCCTGGTCGGTGGAGGAGGCCGCCCGTTTTCTGAATTTGACGCCTTTTTACTTTTGTCGGCTGTTCAAGCAATTGACGGGCCGGACCTTCGTCGAATACATCCATGTTTGCCGTATGAACGAGGCGAGGCGGCTGCTGCAGGAAAGCGGGATGTCGGTCACCGAGATCGCCGCTCGGGTCGGATGCGGGAACGCCAACTATTTCACGAGGCTGTATAAACGGTACATCGGCATGACCCCGTCGCAAACCAGAAAGCAGGGCGGGCCGGCCGCTGAAGTAAGCCTGACGTTGGAAGGAGATAGGGAGGATTAACAACGGTTGAATCGTTCTTCAACCGATTGAACCGTCTGGAATAGGTTAAACCGATTGGACCGAACTTCTAACGGACGCCATAGCTGCTATTTCGGGATAAACGCCCATTTAAGATTCTAACGGACACAATAGCGCCTATTGTGCTCCTTCGGGGTGAGCATTATCGTGGATCGGTCAAATAGCGGCTATTATTTCCGTTAGACGGTCCATCAGGTGGCGGACTCCCGATAATAACAGAGAGGTACATTTTGTAATCTCGGTGTCTGGTCGGCGCGCTGGCCGAATACCGGGGCGGGCTACGACGATGTTCAACTGGTAAAAACATCACCGGGATAGTTCCCGCTGTCCCCGGGCATCTTAGGGTAAAACCAGTCGAAGGGGTGGAGCTCGTTGTCCAGAAGAAATCGGAAGTACGCGGTGCCCGGAGCCGATCAAGGGATGCAGAGGTTCAAGGCCGAAGTGATGCGGCGCGAAGGATATGACGTTGACCCGAACCGGCCGGATGACGTGAAGTTTGAGGTCGCCCGGGAGCTGGGCGTTCCGCTGCGGCCGGGGCAAAACGGGAACCTGACCACGGAATCGGTCGGACAGGTTGGCGGCAAAATCGGCGGAACCATGGTCCGCGAAATGATCCGCTTAGCCCAGCAGCAGCTTTCGGAGCGGGGGCCGCAATAATCGGGGCGATGCAGCGCCCGACGCAAACCGCCGCCGGGGGACCCTCCTCCCCGGCGGCGGTTTGTCGTGCGCTTAACGCCGGCGCCCCCTGGCTCCGCGGGAGGGCTTGCGTTTGAGCCGCCGCGATCGTCCGGTTCGCTGCCGCCGGGTTTCCCGGCCGAACCATTTGTTGAGCGCGGCGCTGCCCGGCCCTCCGCCTACGGCCTGCTGCTGCCGAGTGCCCGGGCTTTCGATGGCGGAGTTCGTTCCGCCCGTGCTGTACGCCCCGGCTCCGCTGGACACCTGCGTCGCCGAGGCGTTCGTAAAGCCCCTCGGCAGCTTGACGATTTGGTCGTTGATGATGATCACGACCTCTTTGCCGGGGACGCCGGGGTAAAGCGGCAGCCCGGAAGCGGCGGGCTTGCCTTTTCGCCGGCCTTTGGCCTCGAGGTTTTTGGCCAGGCCGCCGGCGCCCACGCTTTGTTGCTGCCGGGTCAGCGGCGACAAAATCGCCGCGTTGTTGCCGGATGCGCTGCTCCGGCCGGCCCCGCTGGTGATCTGCGTGGTGTTGGGCGCATTGGTAAACTGGCGGTTGACGACCACCACGACTTTATCCACCCCCGGTAAAGGGGTGCGCGTGATGATGCGCCGGTTTCCTTTTTCGAGAATAATGGTGAGCCGGGATTTCGGTGGTTTCTCCTTCGCTTTCACCTTCACCTGAACATCTCCCTTTTTAACTAAGCATATGCGGCATTGGCGGATCGGGCAGGGTAAGTGCCGGGGAACCCGGAAAATGGGTAGGACCGGAATGAAGCGGGAGATATCTTATCTTCGTTCAATTACCCCATCCAGCCTGTGTCTTTCTGCGCGTCGTGGTAAACGGAGATCAGCACCAGGGCCGGGTGCTCTCCGTCATTCCGTACCCGATGCGGGGTGCAAGCGTTCCAGCTGAAGGAATCCCCTTCCTCGAAGATCGCGCTGTCCTCGCCTTGTTCGGCATATATTTTACCTTGTAGAACGAGATGAACTTCCTCCCCCTCATGGGCGTGCGGAATTTCACCGGTTGAAGCGCCGGGGGGGATTTCCACGATCATCATCCGCATATGCTGCGTGGATCCGAGATGGAAGACCCTCAATTGCTCGGGTCCGCTCGAGGTCAGAATACGCTCTTCTTTGCGGACGATTTGCATCCGTTCCTCTTTTTTGAGCAGCAAATAAGCCAGCGGCACGTCCAAGGCTCCGGCGATATGTTCCAAAGTAGCGATGGACGGCGAGGTCTTGTTGGTCTCGACCTGGCTCATAAAGCCTTGGGAAAGGCCGGTTTTTTCACAAATTTGAGCAATGGTGATGTTCTTGCGTTTCCGGATCGACCGGATGGTGGACCCGATATCCATAGGCATATCCCTCCTGCTTGCGAACGATCTCAAAGTCAGGGCGCCCGCTAATACGATGTGATATTAGTAATACAAAACATAGTTTAATAATAACAATATTTTTGTTGACAATCCAGATGAACTAAGGTAATTTAATTCCCGTGAATAAAATATTCATATTACTAATATTTTTTTTGAGGAGGAAACATAGATGAAGCAAATTTGGGGAATGACGATTCTGCGGTTGGTGCTGGGCGTTGTGTTTCTGGCGCACGGGATGGATAAGATGAAGATGGGGCTGGGCAATGTGGCGGCCTGGTTTGAGAGCATTCATCTTCCCGGTTTTGCAGCTTATCTGGTCGGTCCGATCGAGCTCATCGGCGGGCTGCTTCTGATCGTCGGTTTGTTTACGCGGTATGTTTCTGCGGTGCTTGCGGTTGTGATGCTGGGGGCAATCTTTACCGCCAAGCTGTCCGCCGGCCTTTTGAACGGTTATGAACTGGACCTGGCACTGCTGTCCATGGCGATCTTCTTCGTGCTGGCGGATACGGCGGGCTGGTCGTTGGACCGTTGGTTGACCGCAAGAAAAAGTGAACGGGCATGAGTCTCCCCGCGTATTTTTTCGCGCATGGCGCGCCTTCGTTGGTATTGGAGGATCACGGGTACACCCGTTTTCTTAAAGACTTTGCCCAAACGCTGCCGCGTCGGCCCAGAGGAATCGTGATGTTCTCCGCCCATTGGGAAAACCCGGTGCAGCAGGTCGGTTTGGTGGAAACTTACGATACGATCCATGACTTCTACGGATTTCCGGAGGAAATGTACCAAATGACGTACCCGGCTCCCGGGGATGCGGCATTAAGCGGCAAAGTGGCCGCGTTGCTCACCGACGCGGGAATCACGAGTGAACATGACACGGAGCGGGGATTGGACCACGGAGCTTGGGCGGTATTGAATCTGCTCTTTCCGGAGGCGGATATTCCGGTCGTCGCGATGTCGGTGAACCGTGATTTGAGCAGCGAGCAGCAGTACGAAATCGGCAAAGCGTTAGGAGAATTACGCAAGCAGGACGTGTTGATTATAGGCAGCGGGGGCATCGTGCACAATTTGCGGCAAATTCACTGGAACGCCGGGCCGGATCATGTGGAGGCCTGGCCGCGGGAATTTGACGCCTGGGTCGCCCGTCGGCTGGAGAACTGGAACACGGACGAACTGTTCCGTTACCGTGAATTGGCTCCTTTTGCGGCTCAGTCCGTGCCGACCAGCGAACACTTCATCCCGCTGCTGCTGGCGATGGGGGCGGGCGATGCCGGGCGAAAGGCCCGGCGGCTGCATCAGAGCTATCAATGGGGGACCCTGAGCCTCAGTGCTTGGGAATTCCAATAAAAAAAAGAGGTTGTTTCCGGGCGGACATGATTCCGCGCTCGGAGCGACCTCTTTCTTTTTGCGTTTGGTCGGAGAAATCGGATTTTAGTTTCCGCTCCGGCAAAAACAGTTCAGTGTGTGGTCGTTCACCATACCCGAAGCTTGCATAAAGGCATAGATAATCGTCGTTCCCACGAATTTCATGCCCTTCTTCTTCAGCGCTTTGCTCATGGCGTCGGACAGGGGGGTGGAGGCGGGGACCTGGTCGATCCGCTCCCATTGGTTGACGACCGGTGTACCGTCCACGAAGCTCCATAAGTAATCGGCAAAACCGCCATGCTCCTTGACGATGTCGAGATAGACCCGGGCATTGGTGATGACGCCCTGCACTTTGAGCCGGTTCCGGATAATGCCGGGGTTCTGCAGCAGTTCTTCGACCTTATCCGGTCCATACTCCACAATCTTCATCGGATCGAAGCCGTCGAAGGCTTCCCGGAAGCTCTCGCGTTTTTTCAGAATCGTATACCAGCTCAACCCGGCCTGCATTCCTTCAAGCATCAACAGCTCAAACAGCTTCCGGTCGTCGCGCAGCGGCCGTCCCCACTCTTCATCATGATAGGCGATATACAGGGGATCGGCGTTAACCCAGGCACAGCGCGTAAGGGCATCGGTTGGATTTACGGTCACGTCAGGCCAACTCCTCTCGAACATTTGTTTGTATAACGGATGATACCATCCATCATATCCCATTCGGCAAAAAAATCCTAGCTTGGCTTGACCGCCAGCCTGCTGATGGTTGCAAACCGTATGGCTACAAACTGCATAGTTACAAACTGCATGGTTACGAGCTGTGCGGTTGTGAGCTATGTGAGTGTCAGTTGCCCGGCTGCAAGCCGGACAGGCCGTCAGCCCGAACGGAGCCTGCAACCGGCCTGCTCACGGCCTGCACGGGAGAATAACGGGAAAACCTCCCGTTAAATCAGCCCATTTCCCCTCCGGAGCCCGATTTAGCTGGAATTTCTCCCGCTAATTTTGCCCAATACGGGGAAACCGCCCTGGCATCCACAAATTAGCGGGAGGTTTTCCAGTTAATTGCTACGCGCAAGCCCGTTAAGCTAAATTAACGGGAGGTTTTCCCGCTAATTTCTCCGCCCACCCCCGGCGGATGCGACGCTGGCTATCCTACCGGCGAGCCCCCCACCGACTCTGGCCCCTCACCCGCAGCGAACCTGGCCTCCGCCCTCCAGGTCATACAAAAAAGCCGGCGGCCCCCCAGTCATCCTGAGATGAAGGGGGAGTCACCGGCTTTATCGCATTGCGTCGCCGCTTACGTCGCCGCTAGAAAAACTTCAGCAGCTCCGCCTTCACGGCCTCGTTCGAGCCTTCGACCCGCTTTTGGTGCTGCGGCTTGTCGAACAGCGCCTGGATTTGCGGCGGGAACGATTGCTCGATTTGAATCAGCTCGATCGCCTCATTGAACTTGGCCGGGTGCGCCGTGGCCAAAGCGACGGTCACTTCGCCTTTGCCGGCCAGGCGGTCCGCAGCGGCCACGCCGCAAGCGGTGTGCGGGTCCAGCAGGTAGCCGAAGTCGTCATGCACCTGTCCGATCGTCGCCAGGCAGTCGTCATTTTCGACGCTCGCGGCGACGAAATCGCGCTGCACCTGGGCTCGCAGTTCATCCGTTACGGCGATTCGGCCTTCCTGCTTGAAGCCGTCCATTCGGGCCGCCACTTCGGCCGCGTTCTCGCCCAGCAAGTAGTAGAGATAGCGCTCGAAGTTGCTCGCCACCTGGATATCCATCGACGGGCTGTACGTCATATGGAATTCACCCGGCTGGTAGAGGCCTTCGTTCACGAAGCGCTCGAGAATGTTGTTCTCGTTGGTGGCGAGGATAAGCTTGCCGATCGGGAGGCCCATTTTTTTGGCCAGATAGCCCGCAAAAATATCCCCGAAATTCCCCGTCGGCACGCTGAAGTTAACCTGGGCGCCGGCCGTCAGGCCTTGCTTGGCCAACTGGAAGTAGGCATAGAAGTAGTAGACGGTTTGCGGCAGAAGCCGCGCGATGTTAATGGAGTTGATCGCGCGCAGATGGGACTCCTGCTTGAACGCCACGTCCGCGAACAGCTCCTTGATAATGCGCTGACAGTCGTCGAAATTGCCTTCGACGGACAGGTTCAGCACATTGGCGTCGTCCACGGTGGTCATCTGCAGTTCCTGTACCTTGCTGACTTTGCCGTGCGGGTACAGAATGCAGATTTTGATCCCTTCCTTGCCGCGTACGCCCTCGATCGCCGAGGCTCCGGTATCGCCGGAAGTGGCGCCCAAAATATGAATGGTCGCATTTCTCTCGCGGGCGATATAGGAGTACAGGTTGCCAAGGAACTGCAGGGCGATATCTTTAAAAGCGAACGTCGGCCCGTGGAAAAGCTCCAGCACGTGGAGGCCGTCCTTCACGCGGCGAAGCGGGGTTACCTCCGGGCTGCGGAACGTCGCATAGCTGTCGTTAACGAGCTTGTTCAGGTCGTCATGCGGGATTTCTCCGTCGATATACAGCTTGAAAATTTCAAGCGCCAGTTCCTGGTAAGAGAGCTGCTGCCACTTCGCCAGCGTATCTTCCGAAATATGCGGGATATGCTTCGGAACGAGCAGGCCGCCGTCGTCGCCCAATCCCATGAGGACCGCGTCGATGAAACCGATGCCTGCCACTTTCCCCCTAGTGCTGATGAATTCCATAATGATCCCCTTTGCATTCAACGATTTTCAATCATTGTAACAAAAAATGAACGGTTTCCCAACCGGTCGGGACCAAATTTATTTAAGCTTCACCGGAGCCCTTCTCGTGACTCCCCGGATGAGCCACAGAACGAGGCTCAGCAGCACGGCGGAGCTCAGGAATGATGCGTATCCAGGCACCAGGGAGGGCTCCCAATGGATGACCCGGTCAATCAGACCCCGCAACTCATACTGCCATAAAAAGTCGGTGATGCCGATCGTGACGATCGCCAGCACGATAAAGCCCATGCGGACGACGCCCTTAAATCGGTAGAAACCTGCGCTGATCAGCCAACCGGCGAGATAAAAGGTCAGGAGATTGATCCAGGCGGTCATAATCGCATCGATGCTGTTTTCCTGGAACAGGAGGTACTGTGATGACTGTAATCCCGCGCCATTCAGGCCGGGAAAAGCTTGCAGCAGCAAGGTTGCGACCGTGAGCACCAGCGTGATGGTCAGAGTAAGGCCGAGAGCAGCGGACAAGGTGCCCCAGAAATACTTTTTGCGGGTGACGCCGGATTTTACATAAAAGGTCAAAAACGATGTTGCGGCGACGATGCCGAGGATGAGCAGATAGGTTTTGGTCGGCCGATATGCAAAAAGAACCGGATCATGTGCTTCGCTCGAGGTGCCGAACAGGGCAACCGCATTGAGCACGAGAGCGAAGGCAAAATACCAAAGCGTCCATTTCATTTGATTCAGGTACAAGTCCAGGCCGATTTTAGAGATGCTGGTTTTCGTCTTCATGAGGAACCTCCTCCCCGCGAGTAAGATGGATAAACAAATCCTGAAGCGGTACGGGCCCGAGCTCCAGGCCAAGCTGTTTGGCGGCCCGCCGTTGCCCGTCGTCCAGTTCGCCGTAAACCATGGCCGATTTCGTACCGCCCAGCCGCTGCACATTCAGCACCTGCAGACCGCGGGTAAATTCATCCACGGACTCCGCCGAGCCGGTTACCGAAACGCCCCGGTGAATCAGTAAATCATAGCTTTCCTGCAGCAGCAGCTTGCCCCGGTCCAAAATGAGCACCTCGTCGAACAGGTAATCCATCTCCGAAACGAAGTGGGTAGAGAACAGGATGGTACGGGGATGGGCCGCCTGGTCCTCCAGCAGTTCCCGGTAAAAAATTTCGCGCGTCGGCGCGTCCATCCCCTGGTACGCTTCATCGTAAAGGGTCACGGGGGAGCGGTTCGCGAGACCGACCGTCACGCTCAGGGCACTCTGCATGCCTTTGGACAGCTGGCCGATCTTTTTGTGCAGCGGAAGGCCGAAGCGCTCCACCAGCTTGGCGGCGTAGTCCGCATCGAAGTGCGGGCGGTAGCGCTTGGAGCCTTCCAGCATGTCTTTTACCGTATCCGTCTCATTGCGGTAATCCGTCTCGTGGACAAACGTCACCTGCTCCATCACCGTCTCGTTTTCAAACGGGACATCCCCGCCAACCAACACGGTGCCCGACGTAGGCTCTATATAAGAGGCGAGCAGGGAGAGGAGCGTGGTTTTCCCGGCACCGTTCCGCCCGATCAGCCCGTAGATTTTGCCGCCTTCCAAGGAAAAAGAGAGGTTATCCAACGCGGGAAAGCCCCCGTATTTTACGTAAACCTGATCAAATTTGACATCCCATATCACATCAATCACATCCCTTTGTATTCTCGGATCATTTGGAGGAGGTCTTCCTCGGTTACTCCCAATTTGCCGGCTTCCTGCAGCATCGGGTACACATATTGCTCGGCGAAGGCCGATTTGCGCTGCGTCAGCAGTTGATCCCGGGCACCTTCGGCGACGAACAAGCCGATCCCCCTTTTTTTGTAAACGACGCCCGAATCGACAAGCAAATTAATTCCTTTGGACACAGTGATGTGATTGATTTTATAAAAATGGACCAGTTGGTTCGTGGAAGGAATCTGCTCGTGCTCTCTGAGTTGTCCGTTGACGATCTGATCCTCGATCCGGTCGCGAATTTGCAAAAACAGGGGTTTACCGCTGTCAAAAGAGCCGTTCATGTGGAGTCACCTCCTTCCAATATTCTATGGTTGTATAGTCATGTATATAACTATATATGTCGGTGAAATCAATGTCAATGCGCGAGAGGCCCGGACATCAAAAAGAACGGCCCGAATTTTCACGGGCCGTTCTCCGATAAACGATTAATTATAGATGCGAGGCGGGAAAGAAAGAACGGGGATTTCGATGGTATAGGTATCCTTCCCGTTTTTGGCAAAGTCCGTAATTCCGCTCACGCCGATTTTAAATTTGCCGGATGGCAGGTTGGAGACTTTCGCGTTGCCGTTCTCCGTCAAGGTGAGAATGAGCCGGTTGCCGCCGGCCGGATAATTATGGGTGAAGTCATTCACCCGATCGAATGGAACAGGATGTCCGGCGAATTCACCTTCGTTGAGGCTGTCCGGAATATATTGCAGGGTCACGTACGGATCCGGGCCCCAAATCGGCTCGTCCGCCACGAGCGTAATCACGCCGTCGCCATACGTGCTCTCGGTGACGGAGAAAACCGGCGGCTTGTTATCCAGCGTCATCGGTAGCTCGAGCACCTGCACGGGCTCCGGATTGCCGGTTTCGTAAATGTTGAACCGGAGTGCCGGCTGGGTCACGGTGTCGGCCGCCAATAATTTCAGTTTGACCCGGTCCGATTCTTTGCTGATTTGAATGTTCGGATCGGTGGACTCGATCTTCACACTTCCGACGGTAAAGTCATCGATTATGATCTTAAAATGACCGCTATCGGCCGCTTCGTCGAAAACCAGATTGGCGGTTGGCGAATCGGTTCCCCGGGACACTTTGAGAAAATCGTTGATATTACGCAATTTATAAGTTGCCGGATCGTTTCCTATAACGTTGTCGTCCGCCAGATCGATCGAATACTCCATTCCCATGATGCCGGGGTTCAGCACAAAGGGAACTTCAGGGTTTAGGGTCGCCGTTAACGGCTGGAACTTGGAGCTTTCAAACCGGTCAATGACAACTTGTAACGTGTACACGTAGTTTTTGACCATTTCCGGTCGCGTCACAGGTCCTCTCAGCTCGGCATCGGCCTCCTGAGCGGCCGTCCAAAGGTGTTGGATTTCATACGCGGGATATTTCCCGTAAGCTCCATCCAACAAGGCGTTGGCCTTGTCGACGAGCCCTCGCAGTACAGCGGACGGATCAGCCACCGTGTAAGTGACAGTCTTGGCGGAAATCGCCGGCGATACCTTACCGGCAGCGCTGCGAATCGTCCGTCCGGTCGACAAGGAACGGTAAGCAAGCTCTACGGATTGATCGAGCGGCAGGATGGTGTCGGTGGTTAGGATGATGGAATTATCCTTGATCTGAATGCTTTTGAGACCGACCGGAGATGTTTGCCCCTCCAGGCTGCGGGTGATTTGAAAGTCTTCCGCTGCCGGAACATAACGGCTATCCAGCGTTTCGCCGTAAGCCAGAACGAGCGTTTTGCCATCGGCAAAAGAAACGGCAGGCTGCGCCATCTCCGTGGTCACGGGGTCCGGGTTCGTGGTTCCGCCCCCGCTGCTGCCTCCGCTGCTCGATCCTCCCGAGGTGGATACCGGTGTTTGGGGCTTCGGCGCTTCCGGGGTTTGCGGTTGGGCCGGGGGCGGATTTTTTGTCCCCTCCGGTGAAGGAGTTGCCGGGGTTTGATTCTTCAACTCGTCCGATTTCTTCAGGAACTTGGAGGCGACCAAAGCGACCTGCTGCCGTTCCGCCGATCCGGTGGGGTTAAACATTCCGTTCGGAGTCCCATTGAGCAAGCGCAGCTCAACGGCGGCGGCCACGGCGTCCTTGGCGTAATCGGAGATTTGATGGGCATCGCTGAATTTAAGCCCCGATCCTTTCCCCGCTGCGAAGGCTTCCTGGCCCAAGGCCCGAACGAAAAGAACCGCCATGTCCTGGCGCGAAAGGTTCTGTCCGAATCCGAACTCCCCGTTGCCCGTACCTTTGATTAATCCGGCTTTGACTGCGGCTTCCACGGCCGCAAAGGCGTAATGAGAGCTTGGAACATCGCTGAAGGTAGCCGTGGCGGGAGCGGTGCTCAGATCAAGGTTCATGGCTTTGGCGAGAATGATCGCGAAATCCTGGCGTGATATGTTGCCGGTAGGATCGAATTTCCCGTCCCCCTTTCCGTTGATAATCCCTTTCTCCGCCAGCTCCAAAATCGCATCTTTGGCGAAGGAGCCGTTAATGTCGCTCAACGTGGCGGCCGCCGCGGAGGCCGGAAGCGACAGCGCGCTCATCAGAGCGGCGGTGGTCATGACCTTGGTAAGTGATTTCTTTTTCATCCCTTGTCCCATTCCCCTTATACATCGAATGATCTCTCCGGCTATAACTCCGAAAAAATTTACTTATATCATAATGGATGACCTTGGGTTTGTAATTATTTTTCTTTAAAAATTAAATAAGAAAATTTAAGGCGTTGTCGCGGGCGTTTCGAACCCGCCAACGGGCCATTGCATAGCATATAAAACCAGTCGACGAGCGGGAAGGGATGGGGTTCGGGATGGGGATTCAGCTCACGGCGATTCACTACGTATATTTGGCTTGTATTGCCGGCATATTGGCCCTGTTGATTCGGCGAAGAGATACGACGATCATCTGTGTGGCCGGGATTTTCCTCTTGGGGCTGTTGGCGACGGGGAAGCTGGGCGGTTCGGTTTCCGGGATCTTTGATGCTTTCATTTATGCGACAAAAGAATTGATGGGAACGATCATGATTATCTCGATCGTGGTAGCCATGAGCCGGGTGCTGATTCTGACGGGGATTAACGAAACGATGCTGGGGCCCTTGATGCGCTTCATCCGCACGCCCGCCGTCGCGTTCTGGGGAATTGGCCTAATTATGATGATCACTTCGTTCTTCTTCTGGCCATCCCCGGCGGTTGCCTTGATCGGGGCCGTGCTGCTGCCGGTTGCGCTGCGGGTCGGCTTACCCGCGCTGGGGGCCGCGGTGGCGATGAACCTGTTCGGCCACGGCATCGCGCTGTCGGGGGACTACATCATTCAGGGGGCCCCGAAGCTGACGGCGGACGCGGCGGGACTGTCGGCCGGCGAGGTCATGGCGGCGAGCGTGCCGCTGGTGGCGGTGATGGGCGTGGTGACCACGGTCATGGCCTACTGGCTGATGCGCCGCGACCAGAAGCGGGGGACGTGGCGCGACGGACGGATCGCGGAGCCCGGGGCGGCAGGCGTCCTGAGCGGCGGAGAAGCCGGGAGCGAGGAGGGAGGGCGCGGGCAACGGCAGGAGGCGGAGCAGGAGCGGGTCTCGCTTTCGGGACCCGTGAAAAAAACGCTCGCCCTGCTGATCCCGCTTCTTTTTCTCGCCGATGTGGCGGCGATGTTTTGGCTGGATCTGCAGGGCGGGCAGGCCACGGCGCTTGTCGGCGGCACCGCCGTGCTGATCCTGATCGCGGTCGCCCTGTTGGCGCACCGCGGCAGGGGGCTTGAAAAGACGACGTCCTACCTCATCGACGGCTTCGTCTTCGGTTTTAAGGTGTTTGGTCCGGTCATCCCGATCGCCGCGTTTTTTTATCTCGGCGATTCCGCGTTTACGGACCTGTTCGGGGAGACGCTCCCGGCGGGCTCGCACGGGATCGTCAACGACCTGGGGGCCGCGCTGGCGGGGAGCGTCCCCCTGAACGGCGCCGTCGGCGCCGTCACCCTGGCGGCGGTCGGGGCGATCACCGGCCTCGACGGCTCCGGCTTCTCCGGCATCTCCCTGGCCGGGTCGGTCGCGCAGCTGTTCGCGGTCGCGACGCAAACCGACGCCGCCACGCTGACCGCGCTCGGCCAGATCGCCGCCATCTGGGTCGGCGGCGGCACGCTGATCCCGTGGGCGCTGATCCCGGCCGCCGCGATCTGCGGCGTCAGCCCGTTCGAGCTCGCCCGGCGCAACCTGGTGCCGGTGCTGACCGGGCTGGCGGCGACCACGTTGGTCGCCATCTTCCTGCTCTGACCGCGTCCGGCCTGGCCGCCCGCCCGTGCGGCACCGGATGCTGCGCGGGAGAAGCCCGCCCGCCCCGCGCAGCTCTTGTCGGCAGCGAAATTAACGGAATTTCCTCCCGTTAATTTCACGCATAAGCTGTTGCGGGCTCAAATAACGGGAAAATCTCCCGTTATTTAAGCCCGCCATCAGCCCAGGCGCTCCTTTGAGGAAAATTTAGCTGGAGAAATTCCAGCTAATTGGCCCACGAGGGCGCCTGAGGGGTAAATTAGCGGGATTTTGTCCCGCTAATTGCGGTGTGCCCCTTCGCGCAATACCTAATCCAGGTATTCCAGCATCCCGCGTACGAGGCCGTACCGCACCAGCCGTTGGCCGGTTCCGCGGGCGCAGGGATGTAGCCAGCCTTTGTCGCACAGCTTGCGGAGCATGCGTACCGCGGTTTTGTGATCCACGGTGAAGTGGCGCTCCACGTCCTTCGGCCGAATCTCGCCGTCCAAATGCACCGCCAGGCGGATCAACTCTTTTTCGGCGAATAGAGCACGCTTGGCAGGTTCTTGGACGGGTTGCAGCCGGGCTATTACCATTCGCAGCAGGGTCAGGCATACGTCGGGGCGCTGATCCACATCATCGTAGGCAAACGAAAGCACATGATAGCCCATTGCGTAGAGGAAGGTTTCCCGGTTCAGCTCGTGGCAGTATTTTAGCCGGTCCATCTCCCTGACGTGCGGGCCGTAACCTTTAACCTCGATAATCAACTTGACATAGCCCGGCAGCCAGGCGAAATCGGCAAAATACGACCTCCCCCGCCAATCGGGCACCTCATACTCGGGATGAAGCTGATCAAGATTCCCCCGAAGCGGCCACCATACCTGCTGCAGGAAGCGTTTTTCCGCATGAAGATGGCCTCTTTCCAGCCGCCCCCTGCGCTCGCCGCTTCTAGCCGATAAGTGGTGCCCCAGCCATGACGCGTGACTCTCCTCGAAATCCATATTTTCATACATCCTTTCGCAAAAAAATAAAAACGCCCCGCCTCACTCCTGTGGAGTAAAACGGGACGTTCTTCGTCTCTTATGAAACAAGTATATGCGAATTTGGCGGTGCTGACCACATCCATTTTCGGTTCGGCCTTCCTTCCCCTAAAAATAACAGGAAAACCTCCCGCTAATTTTGAATAGAATGGCTAGAGCGGAAAATTAGCTGGAAAATCTCCCGTTATTTTAGTCGCCCTCCCGTCAAACTGGCCTTGCGCGCAAAATTAGCTCCTTTTTTTCCAGCTAAATGCTGGAATCCAGCCGAAATCGCCAAATTAACAGGAGTTTTTCCCGCTAATGAGCGAACCGAGAGGGAACTTGGCCACCTTTGCAGCGCCTCCCGGGGTTCCGCCTGTTACAAAACGGCCATGCCGGAACTCAGCTACCTAAGGCGTTCTCCCCTCCCGGCCGATATTTGCGTTGTCCCAAAATCAGTTCTAATTATCTTCCTAAATTGTGGTATTATGATTACAAATACATAAATGAGGTGATTTTTGCTTGATCGGACGCAGTGGTAATCCTACTTTGAAAGAAAGTACATTCGAGAGAGCGGGGACGTTCTCCGGAATGAACGCGATGACGATTGAAGGAACCGTCAACAAGGCGTTTATTACGCTGATCATCCTTCTCGGCAGCGCATTTAGCACATGGATGCTGTATTTTGACGGCTACAATGTGGTCCCAATGGCGATCGGCGGTGCCCTGGTCGGGCTGATTCTGGCCTTGATCGTTAGCTTCGCGCCAAAGGCCGCGCCGTTCCTGGTGCCGGTTTACGCGGTTGCGGAAGGGATGTTCCTGGGGGCCATCTCGGCTCAGTTTGAACAAAGGATCGAACCGGGTATTACGCTGAACGCCATCCTTCTGACGATGGGGGTGTTCTTCGCCCTGCTGATCGCCTACAAGACGAGATTGATCAAGGCGACGGAGAACTTCAAGCTGGGTGTCGTTGCGGCTACCGGCGGCATCGCGCTGGTGTATCTGATCAACTTCATCCTGGGATTCTTCGGGATGCAGGTTCCGTTCCTGCATGAAAGCAGCTGGATCGGCATCGGTATCTCGGTCGTGATCGTGATCATCGCCGCGCTGAACCTCGTGCTGGACTTCGACTTTATCGAGAACGGCGCAGCGCAAGGCGCTCCAAAATATATGGAGTGGTACGGCGCGTTCGGCCTGATGGTCACGCTGGTATGGCTGTATCTGGAGATTATCCGCTTGCTTGCCAAGCTGGCGGCCAGCCGGGATTAATACGGAACGCCTGCTTAAACAACAACAAAAGGCTGACGGGAACTTTTCCCGTCAGCCTTTTTCACGTGCGTCTAGCCGATTTCCTTGACCGAAGCCACTTCATAGATGATCAGTTCGCTGCCCAGAATCGGCGATTCTTTTTTCGCGTCCTCTCCTGAGCCAGATGCGCCGGATGCCCCGGACGCGGGCCGCTGGTGCGCGGCCTTAAAGGCGTCGCTATTCTTCCAGGCTTCAAAATCTCCGAGCGTTTCCCAATACGTATTGACGTTCAACTCATCGTAATCGCTCAGGTTCTGCGTCAGCAGCACCTCCACCTTGACGATCCCTTTGGACGTATCCAGGGGACCGGGGGCGGTAAACCGGGGAGCCATGGCGGCGGCCATGCCTTTTTTGACGCGGATGCGGTTGGTTACTACGACCATGTTTGAACAGCTCCTTTGCTTGGGATTCTACTTTGTGGGACAGGCGATGCTTTAGGACCAGTATAAAATTTTTGCGGCGCGAAGAAAAGTTCGTAACCGACGGGTTATGATTTTGTTAGAATTAAACGATACGATTAGAAGAAAAAGGTGATGGACATGCCGGACACAACGGTGTTGATTGTAGATGACGAAGCGGACATCGTGTCCTTTTTACGCGATGCGCTGGAGGATGAAGGTTATGAGGTGTTGACGGCACGGAACGGAGAAGAGGCGGTTCGCCAGGCCGAAAAAGGACCGCAGCTCGTGCTGCTCGACGTCATGATGGACGGCATGAACGGCTTTGAGGTGTGCGAGCGGATCAGGTCTGCGGTGCATGGGCCGATTATTTTTCTGAGCGCCTGCCAGGAGGAAGCGGACCGCATTAAGGGTCTGGTGGTCGGAGGGGACGACTACCTCGTTAAGCCCTTCAGCCTGTCCGAGCTGAAAGCCCGCGTTCACGCCCATCTGCGCCGGGAGCGCCGCCAATCGGAATCCCGCGAGGAGGAAATTCTCCGGTTCGGCGATCTTACGATCGACTATAACCGGCGTACGGTGCGGATTCGGGGCGAGGAAGTCGAGTTGACCGCGAAGATGTTCGAGATCGTCTGGCTGCTGGCGTTGAATCGGGGGCATGTTTTTTCCAGGGAGCATATTTATGAACGGGTATGGGGCCTGGAAGCCGACGGGGACGACTCGACGGTAACGGAGCATATCAAAAAAATCCGGGCGCGGCTTCAGGCCGTTTCGCCGGATGATAATTACATTCAGACCGTGTGGGGAGTCGGTTACAAATGGAAATGAAGCCCGTATCGATTCGTACCCGGCTGCACCGGATGATCGTCTGGATTTTGACGTTAAGCCTCGTCTGCACGCTGCTGACCTGGTGCGTCATGCTCTTGATCGGGCAATCGAGAGTCAATAGCGAGAATTATTACGAGCGGATGATTCCCGGCATCCAGGAACGCTTATGGGAGGAGGGGGGACGTGTGCTCGATCCCGCGGCGGCTTCCGAGCTGGATGCCGTGATTCCGCCGGAGGGGTTCAAATATAAAGTGGTCGACAAATCGGGGGAGTTTCTCTACGGTACTTACCCGGATCGGTCGGATGTGCCGCCGGCGAAGCTTATGGAACGTTTAAACAAGGTCGCGCGGGGATCGGAACACGACTATATCCAATATGTCCCGCTGCTTGACGGGCATGATCAAATGGGCGGGGCCCTCCTGTTGTCCTACAAGCTGAAAGTCACGCCGATCCGCGCTTCGGATTCCCTGTTGGTCAAAGCGGGAGTTCCCCTCTTCCTTTGCATTCCTTTCGTTTATATCGTTCTGTTTACGATTCTGTTCGTGCGCCGTTTTGACCGGGAAATCAAGGGGCCGCTCGATCAGCTGATCACCGCAACGGGCCACATCCGGCAGCAGGATTTGCAATTTACGTTGACGCAGGGCGGGACGATTACGGAGATCCGCGACTTGACCGGAGCGTTCGAGCGAATGCGGAAGGAGCTGGCGGATTCACTTCACCGGGAGTGGAAGCTGCAGAAGGATCGCAAAGAGATGATCGCGGCCCTGGCCCATGATATCCGCACACCGCTGACTGTGATTCAGGGGCACGTGGAAGGGTTGGAGGAAGCGAGGCGGCGGAATATCGACCGGTTCGACCGATACCTGCATGTCATCAAGGCGAATGTCGATCGGGCGGTCAAGCTGGTGCGGGATTTGAACCAGACGGCGGTGCTGGAGCAGGACTCTTTTCAACTCGGCAAGGTGGCGTTCGATCCCGCGGAGTACTTGGAGGAGAAGGCCGGTGAATATGAATCCTGGTGCGAAAAAGAAGGCGTCCGGTTCGTATGCCGGATGACCGATGCCAGGGAAACTCCGGAAAGCCCCAAACTGCTTGCCGATCCGGACCGCCTCTCGCAGGTGCTGGACAATCTGGTCTCCAACAGCCTCCGGTTTGCGGAGCGGGGAGAGATCCGGCTGACCGCGCGGATCGGCGGGGAGCGGTTGGAGCTGGTACTGGCCGACAATGGCCCCGGATTTGAGCCGGGTAAGGAGGCGGAGGTGTTCCAGGCCTTTTACCAGGGCGGAACGGGCGTGAGCCGGCGCAAGGGACATGCGGGCCTTGGCCTCTATATTGCCAAAACCATCGTCGACAAACATGGCGGGGAGATCGCGGCCAGCCGGGGTGAGGACGGCGGCGCGGTCGTCACGGTGACGCTTCCGATGGGAGAGGGCCGGAAAGACGAAACGGCCGCAGGCGCGGGCAGGCAGTGATCGGAAAGAACATTTCACACGGCTGGCTTACGAGTAAATCAATAGTTTAACTTATAGAATCTGCCACGTGAAACTTGCTTGTGTTCATATTGAAAATTTGGGACAATAGAACAGATTGAACCATTGCAGAGTTTGCGCATAGAAAGAGGCAGAACTATGAATAAACCATCCATTTATGGATTGACTTTAGAGCAGCTCGGTACCTGGCTGGAGGAGCATGGGCAGAAGAAATCGCGCGCCTTGCAGGTATGGGAAGGGCTTTATCGGCAGCGGGCCAGAAATTTCGGGGAAATGAGCGAGGTTAGGCCGGAGACGCTCGAGCTGCTGGAGGCGCATTTTTCGTTGCAAACGCTGGAAGTGCATACGAAGCAGCAGTCCGCGGACGGGACCGTTAAGTTCCTGCTGCGGCTGGCCGACGGCAACCTGATCGAGACGGTGCTGATGCGGCACAAGTTCGGCTTGTCCGTCTGCGTGACCACGCAGGTCGGCTGCAATATCGGCTGCAGCTTCTGCGCCAGCGGATTGCTTAAGAAAAGCCGGGATCTGACCTCCGGCGAGATCGCGGAGCAGATCATGAAGGTCCAGCTGTTCCTGGACGAATCGGGACAAGGGGAGCTCGTCAGCCACATCGTGGTGATGGGCATCGGCGAGCCGTTCGATAACTTCACGCATCTGGTGAATTTCCTGCGGACGGTGATGGATCCGAAAGGGCTGGCGATCGGACCGAGACATATCACCGTTTCGACGAGCGGCCTGGCGGACAAGATCCGGGAGTTCGCGGATCTGAACCTGCGCGTCAACCTGGCGGTATCGCTGCATGCGCCGAACAATGAGCTGCGCACGCGGATCATGAAGATCAACCGCGCGATTCCGATCGAAACGCTGATGCAGGCTATCGATTACTACCTGGAGAAAACGAATCAGCGGATTACGCTGGAGTATATTTTGCTGCGCGAAGTGAACGACCAGCGGGAGCAGGCGCTGGAGCTCGCGGAGCTCATCGGGGACCGGAGGCCGTACGTGAATGTGAACCTCATTCCGTACAACCCCGTCGATGAGCACAGCCAATATCAGCGCAGCGATCAGGAAGCCGTGCTGGCCTTCTACGATGCGCTGAAGAAGCAAAACGTCAGCTGCAGCATCCGCCTCGAGCACGGCACCGACATCGATGCCGCCTGCGGCCAGCTGCGCAGCAAGCAGATTAAGCGGCTGGAGCACGCTTGATCGTGAACCGCCCGGAAGCGCGAGCTTTATCGCGCGCTTTTTGGGCGGTTTTTTTGGCGCGAGTTAGCGGGGATTTACCCCACCCCCCGTCCTGTTCGTGAGGAAGCTGCCCGGAAGCAAAGGGGGGATCGCGGGAAACCGGAAAACTGCGGAAAACTTCGGAAATCGGCGGAAAACTTCGGAAATCGGCGGAAAACTTTACGCTAGTTCAGCCGAAATCGGGAAAGCGGCGCTTGGGTGGAACGGAGATAGCAGGATGAGGAAGGCTAAAATCCGGCTATAGCAGGCTGGGGCTGGCTAAATCAGAATTAGCAGGAAAGAGCATTCAAATCCGGAGCTATAGCAGGAAGAAGCATTTAAATCCGGAGCTATAGCAGGAAGAAGCATTTAAATCCGGAGCTACAGCAGGAAGGAGCCGGCCAAATCCGGCCCACGGCCTGAAGTTAGCGGCCTTGCGGCCCGGACTGTCGTTGCACTAAACCCCCGACAGGGTGCGGCCTATCCGCTATCCCTCTTGCCGCCCGTTATAATAGCGGCGTTTCGGGCCGTTATTTCGGCCAGATTCGCTTTTTCGGGGAAAATAGCGGTCAAAAGGGGGCTTATTTTCCCGGTACGGGCTCGAAAATCGTTTTTTTTGCCCTATTCCTCTAAAATAAGGCCTCAAATGACCGCTATTTCACGCCGAAGAGGCAAATTCGACAAAATAGCGCCTCATTTGGCCCTTATCTTTCCTGAGCGCCCCGGACTGCCGATAAGTTTGCAGCACGCCGCAAAAGCCCAATGTGGTGCTGACGAGTACAGCACCGCCAACGGCACCCCATACCAGTACCAGTTGTTAAACTGGCTCTAGGCGCTACGGGGCCTACGCCCGTTGGAACTTGCCCGGCGTCTCGCCAAATAAATAAATGATGTACGTAAATCAAAAAAAGTCAAACAAATATCATGAAAGCGTTGACATAAAAATGTTCGGTTGATATGATGGGACCATAAAAGCCAAGAAAAAAAGAAATGGCAGAGGATAGAGTATGGGACAAGAGAGACGATTGACGCTGAAAGAACTGGCGAAGCAGATCGGGGTATCCGCGGCTACGCTGGACCGGGTGTTGAACAACCGGGGAAATGTGAAGCGCCAGACTTATGACAAAGTGATGGAGAAGATCAAGGAATTGAACTACATGCCGAACAAATCGGCGAGCTTTCTGTCGCGGAAGAATGATTATCATATGGCGATGGTATTCCCGGAGCTTCCAGAGTATTTTTGGACACAGGTGGAGAAAGGCGTGCAGATCGCCATCGATGAGTTTCGCGATTACGGGCTTCACGTCAGCATCATCCGTTCCGAGAAATACGAACTGGAGCCGCAGAAGAAGATTGTACAGGAACTGATCGATTCGGGGAATTACGACGCCATCGCGCTGTCGCCGAACGATCCTCAGGAAATGGCCGATTTGATCGACCATGGCATGGATCAGGGGGTGGCGGTCTGTACGTTTAACAGCGATTCGCCGCTGAGCAAGCGGCTGTTCTACGTCGGCTGCGACTACCGGATTGCCGGCCGTCTGGCGGCGGACGCGCTGTGCAAGTTCCTCGGCGGGAAGACGAGGGTAGGGCTGGTGATGTCATACACCAACTTTCAAATGCAGCAGAAGATTACCGGGTTCCGCGAAGTGGTGAGCGAGTACGATCACATTGAAATGGTCGGTCCGCTCAAGCTCCGGCAGGAAGATTACGACTCGCCCGACGCGTTTGCCGATTACTTCCGGGAAGTGGACGGAATTTACGTGTCCAGCGCCCGCCTGGATGTAGTCGCCAAGCATTTGGAGGAGCTTGAACTGGAACACCGCCCGGTTCTCATCGGCCATGATATGACGGAGGAAACCTACCAATACATGAAGCGGGGGATCGTCACCGCGACGATTTGCCAGGATCCGGTCAATCAGGGCTACCTGACGGTCAAGGCGATGTTCGACCACCTGGTTTCCGGCCACAAAGTCGGGTTGAAAGAAAACATCACCAAGCTGGAATTGGTGACCAAGGAAAACGCGCGTTATTACATCTAAACCACGCCCTGCGTAATAACGCAGTTTTTTACCGCAAAAATGATGTACGTACATCATTTTATGATGAAATAAGTAGCTTTAATTTGATGCCTTCACTTCGACTCACCCACAATCGGTATTACTGCCTCCGTTTTTAAACTAGAGCAACTCCAAAACGAAAACGGCAGTGCATGCAAATACAAACTTACAAACCAAGAAGACTAGGGGGAAAGGCAATGTTCAAAAATGTAAGGGCTCTCATGATGTTAATGGTGGCTGCTCTCGTCGTATTGTCCGCGTGCGCTCCAAAAACGGAGTCGGGTTCGGGCGGGTCCGGCGGCTCCGGCCAAGAGGGCGACAAGGTCGTCATTAAGTGGTGGGATTCCATGACCAGCGACGCCACCCAAGGCGCCATCAAAACGATCATTTCCGAGTATGAGGCGGCCCATCCGAACGTCAAAATCGAACGCACCTACATCTCTTTTGCGGATATCAAGAACAAGCTGCTCCTCGGTTCCGTCGGTAACGACATGCCGGACATCGTCTGGATCGATAACCCGGACCACCAGGCTTTTGCCGCGGCCGGCATTCTCGCGGACCTGACCGTGCCGATCAAGGAGTGGGGCCAGGCGGATAAGTACTTCGAAGGTCCTTGGTCTTCTACCGTTTATGAAGGCAAAAACTATGGCGTGCCGATCGGCAGCAACAATCTGGCGCTCTATTACAACAAGGATATGTTTGAAGCGAAAGGCCTGACGCCTCCCGCCAATTGGGAAGAGCTGAAGGAAGCGGCCAAACAGCTCACCACCAAGGATGTTTATGGTTTTGCGATGACCGCGGTCAAAACGGAAGAAGGCACATTCCAATTTCTTCCACTGATGTACCAGGCCGGGTCCGACCTGACGAACTTCAATAGCCCGGGCACGATCGAAGCGGCGACCCTGGTCTCCGATATGGTCAAGAACGGTTATATGTCCAAGGAAGTCATCAACCAGAAGCAGTCCGACACCGTCGTTCAGTTCTCCACCGGCAAGGTAGCGATGATGATGAACGGCACCTGGCAGATTCCTTTGCTCAAAAAAGAAGGAAAAGTTAATTGGGGCGTCGTCGAGCTGCCGGTCAACAAGCAGGGCGGAACGATTCTCGGCGGCGAAAACTGGGCGATTACCAACGCCTCCAAAAACAAAGACATCGCCTTCGACATTATCAAATTCGCCAACGAGCCCGATCGTTTGAAAGCGTTTGTACAGGCGGCGGGACGGCTCCCGAGCCGCTCCGACCTGCTGCAGGATCCATTCTGGCAGGACGACAAGGACTTGAAAGTGTTTGCGGATGCGATGGAAGTGGCCAAAGCGAGAGCCTACGGTCCGGAATATCCGAAAATGTCCGAGGCTGTTCAAATTATGCTGCAGCAAGTCATCACGGGCAGCAAAGCGCCTGAGCAAGCCGTCCAGGAAGCGGCCGGCAAAATCGATCCGCTGGTGAAGAAATAAGAATAAGAACCACCAAAGTTTAGTTTGTCACCGGGGATGCCGAGCCGGCATCCCCCATTCCAAAGAAACAGGGGGAGAAGTCATGTCCCACAAATCCGGAGCGAACGGGAGCTACGCCTTATCCCGCCGGGCAAAATGGTTCTCGTCATGGAACAACTATTTGTTCGTTTTGCCGGCGCTCGTGTTTATGGTCATTTTTATCGGATTTCCGCTGATTTACAATCTGCTGCTGAGCTTTCAAAACGTGAACGTCTATAACTTGAGCGGTGAGCATGATTTCGTCGGTTTTTCCAACTATATCAAATCGTTGAAGGACCCGGTTTTCTATACGGCCTTGCAGAATTCCGCGGTGTTTACCGTGGTGAGTATCTTTTTCCAATTTACGATCGGCTTTGCTTTGGCTTTATTTTTCAATTTGAAATTCCCGGGACGCAATCTGTTCCGTTCTCTAATGCTGCTGGCCTGGATGATGCCCGTGGTCATCAGCGGTACCGTGTTTCAGTGGATGATGTCGGGGGACTTCGGGGTCATCAATTACTTCTTGCAAACGCTGGGAATCATCGATCGGCCGATCAACTGGCTTAGCGAGGGAAGCACGGCCTTGCTCGGCACGGTAGTCGCCAACATCTGGATCGGGATTCCGTTCAATATGATCATTCTTTTGTCGGGGCTGCAGGGGCTGCCCGATCATCTGTACGAAGCGGCCAAACTGGATGGCGCCAACCGGCTTGTCCAATTCCGGCATATTACGCTGCCGCTGATGCGTCCGACCATTCTCGTGCTGCTGATTTTGGGCATTATCAACACCTTCAAGGTCTTCGATTTGATCTTTATTATGACGCAGGGCGGACCGGTGACTTCTTCGACCGTATTGCCGATCTATGCGTACCAGCTGTCGTTTACGACTTTGGAGTTCAGCCAGGGCGCATCGGTATCGATGATCATGTTCCTGATCCTGGTCGTCATTTCGATCGTGTACCTGAGAATGTCCAGTAAGGAGGAGGTGCACTAATGCGCAGCCAAAAATGGCGTTTGGCCGGTGCGACTCTCATCAGCGTCGTCATCATGATCGTGTTTCTTTTTCCGGTGTATTGGATGGTCAAAACGTCCTTGACCCCGGTGACCGAGCTGTATCATAATCCGCCGCATATTTTGCCGGTGGGCGCAACGTTGGAGTCCTACATCAACAATTTTGTCCGCAATCAGGACATGATCGGTTATATCGGCAACAGCTTTATTATCGCGACCGGCACGATGGTGCTCTCGCTGCTCCTCTCGATCCCGGCGGCTTATGCGCTGGCCCGGCTGTCGATCAAAGGGAAGGCGCTGATCATGATCTCGGTGCTGTCCATTCAGATGCTGCCGGGGATTATGATGGCGATGCCGCTCTACATGATGTTCTCGAAGGTGCAGCTGATCGACAACTTTGCGGGACTCATCTTCGCCGATCTGATCCACTCGCTGCCTTTTGCCATCATTACGCTCCGTCCCTTTTTCCTCGCCTTGCCCGGCGGGTTGGAGGAGGCGGCCAAAATCGACGGCTGCAACAAATTCACTTCGTTCACGAAAATTATTCTGCCGCTGGTAAAGCCGGGGCTTATGACGGTCGGCGCGTTCTGCTTCCTGTTCGGCTGGGGAGATTTCATCTTTGCCTTGACCTTGACGTCGAGCAATGAAGTCCGCCCGCTGACGCTCGGACTCTACCGCTTTATCGGGCAATACGGCACCGAGTGGAACAATCTGATGGCCGTCGCTACGCTGGCGGCGCTGCCGATCATCGTGATTTTCGTTTCGATGCAGAAGTACGTCGTAGGCGGCGTGACCGCGGGTGCGATGAAGGACTAATCGTATAGCCGATTCTTCGGCAAGTAAAGGAGGCGGGAAACGCCTGATGAAACCGAAGGTATACATTGCAAGAAGCTTGCCCGAACCGGCGGCCGCTTTTCTGGAACGGCATTGCCGATGTTCCTATTGGCGGGGCCCGGGTGAGATCGACGCCGATACGCTGGCGGAGCGGATCGGAGACGCGGAGGGTCTCCTCGTGACAGGGACGCCGATCGACGGGAGCGTACTCAAGGCAGGCCCGGCCTTGCGGGTCGTCAGCAACTTGTCGGCAGGCTACAACAATCTGGATCTGCGGGCTTTCCGAGAACGGGGCATTTTAGCCACGCACACCCCTTACGTGTTGGACAACACGGTGGCCGACCTCGCCATGGCGCTGATTCTTTCGTCGGCCCGCCGGGTGGCCGAGCTGGATCGGCTGGTCAAGGAAGGCCGCTGGGTATCGGGAATGGATGAGCAGTTGTTCGGCTTGGATGTGCACCATAAGCGGCTCGGCATCATCGGCATGGGCCGGATCGGCGAAGCGGTGGCCCGGCGGGCCCGCCTCGGCTTTGAAATGGACGTCGTCTATTACAGCCGCAGTCGCAAGCCGGAGGTCGAGCAACAGCTCGGTGTAGGCTACTCCTCACTGGAGGAACTGCTTCGAACGTCCGATTACGTGGTGCTCCTGACCCCGCTCACCCCCGAAACCCGGCATTTGATGAATGAAGAGCGGTTTAAGCTTATGAAGCGGAGCGCGGTTTTCGTCAATGTCTCCCGTGGCGAAACCGTTCAGGAGGAGGCCTTGATCCGCGCGTTGGAAGGCAGGTTGATCGCCGGCGCGGGGCTGGATGTGTATGAGCAGGAACCGATCGGAGCGGGGCACCCGTTTTTGGGCATGGACAACGTGGTCACGCTGCCGCATATCGGTTCGGCCACCGCCGAAACCCGGAACCGGATGGCGATGTCCGCCGTCACCAATCTGGTGAACGCCTTGACGGGCCGGGGGCCGACCGATGTCGTGCCGGAGCTGGGCGGTAGGCTGGACGCTGGACAGTAGAAAGAGCGATACAAGATAAAAAATATAAATATAGACAGGTGGAGGAACAGGGATGAAATTTACGGATGGATATTGGCACGTAAGACCTGGAGTAACCTTGAACTATCCGGTGGAGGTACGCGGCGTGCGAACCGCGCCGGAGAAGCTGACCATACTGGCCTCTTGCAAAAAAATCATCACCCGCGGCGACACGCTCAACACCGCGGTTTTGACAGTCAACTACACTTCGCCGATGCCCGACGTAATAGCGGTGGAACTGGTCCATCACGGCGGAAGGCTGCCGAAGGGGCCGGAATTCGCCAAGCATGTCGACGAAGCGGTGGAGGTTCAAATCGAGAACGGCGAGGAGATTGCCAGCTTGACCAGCGGAAGGCTCAGCGTGGAAGTGCGCAAGAACGAGGGCTGGGGCACGCATTTTATGTACAACGGCAAAAGATTGACCGGCAGCGGCTACAAGAGTCCGGGACACCTTAAAATGCCCGACCAGTCCACGTACATGCGGGAACAGCTGGATCTCGGCGTCGGGGAATACATTTACGGGCTCGGCGAAAGATTTACGCCGTTTGTCAAAAACGGCCAGGTCGTGGACCTATGGAACGAAGACGGCGGAACCTGCAGCGAGCAGGCTTACAAAAACGTGCCGTTCTATTTGTCGAGCTACGGCTACGGCGTGTTTGTGGACCACCCGGAACGCGTTTCGTACGAGGTGGCTTCCGAAGTCGTGTCCAAGGTCCAATTCAGCGTCCCCGGCGAATCGTTGAAATACTACATTATCGGCGGGTCCAGCCTGAAGGAAGTGCTGAATAATTACACGAAGCTGACGGGGAAACCGGCGCTGCCTCCGGCTTGGTCCTACGGGCTGTGGCTCACCACCTCGTTTACGACCAGCTACGATGAAGAGACGGTCAACAGCTTCATTGACGGGATGCTCGAACGCGACATTCCTTTGCATGTGTTCCATTTCGACTGCTTTTGGATGAAGGAATTCCACTGGTGCGATTTTCAATGGGACGCGGAGGTGTTTCCCGATCCGCAGGGCATGCTGAACCGGCTGAAAAGCAAGGGCTTGAACATCTCGGTCTGGATCAACTCCTATATCGCCCAGCAATCGTATCTCTTTGATGAGGGGAAGGCCAACGGGTATCTGGTCAAAACGAAGGACGGCGACGTCTGGCAGTGGGACCGCTGGCAAGGGGGCATGGGGCTCGTGGACTTTACCAACCCCGCCGCGGTGAAATGGTATCAGGATAAGCTTAGGGCGTTGATCGACATGGGCGTCGATTGCTTCAAAACCGATTTCGGCGAGCGTATTCCGACGGATGTCGTCTATTATGACGGATCGGACCCGGTAAAAATGCACAACTACTACACGCATCTGTACAACAAGGCGGTGTTTGAGGTGCTGGAGGAGGCGAAGGGGAAAAACGAAGCGATGGTCTTCGCCCGTTCGGCCACGGCCGGCGGCCAGCAGTATCCGGTGCATTGGGGCGGCGATTGCTCGGCGACCTACGTTTCGATGGCGGAGACGCTTCGCGGCGGATTATCGCTGGGGCTGTCGGGGTTCAGCTTCTGGAGTCATGATATCGGCGGGTTTGAAAATACGGCGACCCCGGACCTTTACAAACGTTGGGCCGCTTTCGGACTATTGTCGTCGCACAGCCGCCTGCACGGCAGCCAGTCCTACCGGGTGCCTTGGCTGTTTGACGAGGAAGCGAGCGATGTGCTGCGGTTTTTCACCAAGCTGAAATCGACGCTGATGCCGTATTTGTACAGCACTTCCGTAGAGGCGACCCATACGGGCGTGCCGGTGATGCGCGCGATGGTTCTGGAATTCCCGGAAGATCCGGCCTGCGAAACGCTGGACCGTCAATATATGCTCGGCGACGCCTTCCTGGTCGCACCGATTTTCAACGGCGAAGGAACGGCCAAATATTACTTGCCGGAAGGGCGCTGGACGAACTTCCTGAGCGGCGATGTGATCGAAGGGGGAAGATGGGTGCAGGAGCGGCACGATTACTTCAGCCTGCCGCTGATGGCGCGCCCGGGCAGCCTGATCGCGGTGGGAGCCAACAACCTGCGGCCGGACTACGATTACGCGGACGGCGTGGCCCTGCATCTGTTTGAACTGGACGAGGGACGTACGGCTACCGTATCGGTATGCAATGACAAAGGCCGAACCGAGCTGCAGGTACGGGTGGAGCGGACGGGCAAGCGGCTTGCCGTCATCGTCGAGGGGACGGTGGGTAAACCATGGGAGCTGGTGCTTCGCGGCATCAGCAGAATCGCCTCCGTCGAAGGCGGGGACCCGCAGGAAGGCCCGCAGGGCGTGCGGGTGGCTGCGCACCCGTCCATTCGGCAGATGACGATTGAGCTGTAAGCACTGAACTGCACTGAACTCCAAAAGGGGATTTCCGATTCGATCGGAGACCCCCTATTTTAGTGTGTGTCAAAGAAAGTTCACAATTTGTTCACTTACGAGACAAAGTTTGAAATCGATATACTGATCAAGCCGAATAAAAAGAGAGGTGGAGCGGAGTGCCAACTACAAAGAGAGAAGCGCTGTACTTTGGTTTGATGATGTGTTTCGGGATGGTTGTATGCATGACAACTTATAATTTGCTGATTCATGACATGATCGGAAACTTAAGCTTTGCCGACATGATCATTCAGTATTTAGCCGGGTTTGTGGTCGCGATGGCTTTGGAAATGTTCATCGTAGGTCCCTTTGCCAGAAAGGCGGCGTTCAAGCTGCCGATCAATAAGACCAAGAAGGTGCAGGTCATCCTTGCCGTTTCGTCCTGCATGGTGATCGGCATGGTGTTTTTCATGTCTCTGTTCGGGCTGGTGATGTCCAATCTCGTTGGCAGTCCGGGAGAAGGTTCTCTGGTCATGAGTTACCTCAGAACGTTCTGCCAGAATTTCGTGATGGCCTATCCTTTGCAACTGCTGGTGATGGGACCGTTGGTGCGGGGGTTGTTCACCAAGTTTGTGAAAGCTCAAGCGGTATCTTAAATCAACAACAACAAAAAGACCGGGGACGCCAGAATAGCCCCGGTCTTTTGATATGCTGCGGCCTATTTTAAGCCATATAACCTTGCGGTGGAACCCGATAATCGAGCACATACATCGTTTTGCTGGAATATCCCCAGACGAGCCACAAAATGGCGTACACCGGCGAAAGGAAAATACCGAAAAGAACGTAGGCGCCGTTTTTGCCGAAAGCGTTAAGCAGTCGAACCTGCCAGATGATGGTGAATACCAGATTGGCGATCGGCACGAGGTACATCAAGACCCACCAGCCGCTTTCTTTAATCATTTTCAACTGCAGAATGTTGCTCAGAATCGGGACAAAGGCAAACCAGGCGATATCGTCCAGCCCCGCTTTTTTGGCCAGCGAGAAGTAGGCCCCCGCGAACAGAACATACATGGCCGCGGCGAATAGAAAAACAAAAAGCATGTTGTTGCATCCCCCTTAGAAGTAGATTATTCCCCTCTGTTATTCGACAGATGGACCTGTTATTCCTGCTTGCTCGCTTGCTTGCTTCATTGCAAGCACCCCAGAGTGTGGAATCCCGCCGTCACTGCTCCTCCGGATAAGGAATTCCCATCTTGCTGTATAATTGCCGGGCCGCGGCGGCGCAATCCGCACCTTGCTGCGAATCGGGCGCGAGAGCCCGGGCCATCGCCAACTGGACCAGCGCCTCTTCGTAAGGCATCTTGAGCCGCTTGGCCTCCTTGATGCCGCGACTCCAGCAGCGGAAGGCGACTTGCGGGAAGCCCTTCAGCCGCTGGTAGACCCCCGTAAGCAATTCGGCGCGCGGTTTGGCGACCGGGAAGACGCCGGCGAAAGCCTGAAGTCCTTTCAAGGCTTCTTCCGCCAGACTTTGCAGTTTCCAGGCTTCCCGGCCGAGATCAATGCCTCCCCCCAGTTTCTTCTCCCACAGCGTCAGCAATGCTTCCGTCACAGCCGCATAACTGTCGAAGGAGTAGTATGCAGCGGGCGAGGACTGCCGGATGAGGGCGAGCGCTTTTTCCGCATAAGTTAGCGCCTCCTCCGGCCGCCCCTCCTTGAGTCGGGCTAACGCCATCAGACCGTAGACGCGAAGCTCCTCGGTCATGCCGATGTTGACCGGAATGAGGGACACGGCTTCTTCCAGCCTTTCGACAGCCTCCGGAATGCGGCCGCAATACAGCAGCCCTTCGGAAAGAGCCATGAGTCCCCATGATTTCGCTTGGGCATTCCCGCTTTGCACCCCGGACTCATAGATATCGGAGGCCAGGGCCATACTGGCGTCGTAATCGGAAAAATGATAAGCGAGTGTTTTTACATAGAGGTAGGAAGAGGCCTCCCAGTAACGGCGGTCCCCGAGTTTCTCGTAAATCGCCATGGCCCGTTGCGCCAAGTCGCCGGCTGTCTCCCATACTCCACTGCCGATGTTGTTCAGCGAGATGTCCATGTAGACCCAGGCTTTGGTGGAGAGATCGTCGAGCGCTTCGGCCGCGTCCAGCGCCTGCTTGGCATAAGAGCGGGCCAGTCTTCGCCAACCCATGATTCCCGCGGTGACGCACATATTCCCCGTAATGATAGCCAGTTCCTTGGAAGCGCCGAACGTCTCGGCCAGATTCAGTCCATGGAGCGAATAGTACAGGTTCCGCACGTTCTGATTGTTAAAAAACGCGATCTCCGCCAGACAGTGATAGCAATGAACCGCTTCGGCCACGGCGGGCGTAGGCTTCGAGGTGGGGGTGAATCCCACCGACCGCTTTAGGCGGTGCCATACTTGAACCACCATTTGGCGGGACATTTGCTTTTTGATGCGTTCGGTGTACTTGGCGGAGTGCATGTCGAGCAAATCGAGCGTTTCCTCCAGACAAGGGACCGCCTGCTCCATGTCTCCGACCCCCATATAAGCGTCGCCGAGCAGGCGCCGGTATTTGGCCCGGTCCGCTTTCGGCGTATCGGCGGCTTCGGCCTTGGCCACAAGCTCGGACAGGACGTGAACCGCTTCTTGGTAAGCACCGCTCTGCAGGGCCAGGCGTCCGACCTTTTCCAGGTAGTGCATGCTTCTTGCCGTGTCCTCGGCTCTTGACCAGTGATAAGCCAGCACGCTGTAATAAGCCGGGGCGTCCGGATACTGCTGTTCGTACCACAGGGCCAGTTCACGGTGAAGCTGGCGGCGCTGGGCGTGCAGGAGCAGATTGTAAGTAACTTCCTGCGTGATAATATGCTTGAAAATATACATTAATTCGGGCTCCCTGCTTTCCAGCAGAGTCAGGTTGACCTGTTCCAGCGTATCAAGCCGGCCGTATAGCGCGTTGTCCGCGGTCGGCACCGGCAAAATCCCCTGGAGCGCGGAATAGGTGAAATGTCTGCCGATCACGCTGGCCACTTTTAGAACGAGCTGTTCCTCCGCAGGCAGCCGGTCGATGCGGCTGGCGATAATGCCGTGGATCGAGTGAGGGAAATCAAGCTTCATGAATTCATGCTCCGGCTTCAAAAGACGGCATTCCCCGTTTTCGATGCCGATATACCCGTAATCGCGGAGGGTATAGGCCAGTTCTTCACAATAGAAGGGATGGCCTTCCGATTTGTCCAAAATCAGGTTGACCACCGATTTGGGGAGCGAGGTCACCCCGAGCCGATCCTGAATCAGTTGAAGCGTTTCTCCGCCGTCCAGCATCGACAAGTCGACCGTTTCCGTGCCGGGGCGATCCTGCAGCTGGCGGGACTCCGTCGGCTGCGAAATTTCATCCGGACGCAAAGCCGCGACAATAAGCACGGAAGGCAGCCGCTCGGTAAGGCTGAGCAGCAGCGCCCAGGAGGAGGGGTCGATCCAGTGGGCGTCGTCGATAAACAGGGCGGTCCGCTGCCCTCCGATCAGGCTTTGCAGCAGCTCCAGGCAGATCGCCTGGGTGTTCTCCGCCCGAATCCGGCCCGACATGGAGGCCGTCCACTCGTTGTCAGCGATCTCCAAAGGCACGACTGGCTGCAGCAGCGGGAACAGATGCTGCCAGGACGGCAGCTGCTCCTGAATAATCCGCTGGACATGCGCACGCCGGTCCGCTTCGGCAGCGGGGACATGGTCCAACCCCAGCAGGTTCCAAAAAATGCTACGCCAGGGGTAATACGGCGTTTGCTGCTCGATGGCTTCCCCGGCACCGTTGTACAAGGGGAGGCCGTAGCCGAGAATTTCTTGCTGCAGCTCGCCCAGCAAGCTGGTCTTTCCCATACCGGCTTCGCCCCGGAGGAAGACGCAGCCGCTGCCGCCCTCGAGCAGGCGCAGGACGTGGCTGCGCAGCGCGCCGTGTTCAGCGTCACGGCCGAACAGCGCTTGCGGCTGCTGCGCCCGGCCCCGGCGCCGGCCCGCAGGGGAGCGCTCGGCGGCGCCGATGCCCAGCGCCTCGTAGACCGCGCGGGCGCCGGCGAAGCCGCGGAACTGCCTCGGTTCCCCGGCCTGGAACCGGATGGCCCCCGAAGCCGCCGCATAGGTGGCTTCGTCGCACAAGATCGCGCCGTCTTCGGCCGCTTGCATGAGCCGGGCCGCCAGGTTCATCGTGTCGCCGATCATCGTGTATTCCCGGCGCAAGGCACTGCCGACGGACCCGCAGTACACCGTGCCCGTAGCGACGCCGATCGCGTGCGGAATGCCGGCTTCCCGCAGCTCCGCCTGAATGCGCAGCGCCGTCTTTAAGGCGCGCGCCGCGTCATTCTCGTAGGTCAGGGAAGGCAGGCCGGCGGCCGCGATGACGGAGATGCCTTTTTCGTCAAGATTCACCTTGTTGATGGCCGTTTGGTAGGCTTGCACACTCGCCTGAATCCGTTCCGTGATCCGGTGGAGCTGCTCCAGGCTGCTCTTCCCCAGCACCTCCGGAAGATGAATGAACATTACGGTAATCCGCCGGAGCTCGGCGGACCAGTCATGATCCCCGGCCGCTGCGGAAGCAAGCAGGGCGGGGGGAAGATACGGGAGCATCGAGGGGTCCAGTCCGGTTGGCGAATCGCCTTCGCCCGGAGTGATTCCGGGGGAAGACGGATAAGCCTCGGGCAGCAAGGAAGAGATAAACACCGCCCCGTTCTCCAGCGGAGTTTCCAGGCCGGCCGCATACGCTTCGATTTGCGCAAAAGCCTGCGGAGACAGCAGAACCTTGCCGACTTCGGCGGAGTCCGCGAATTCCTTTAACTGCAGGATCGCGTCTCCTCGCAAAACAAGCTCCCAGCGCCCGCCCGTACCGCCGACATAGCTGACGGTGTAGCCGCCTCCGCCTACAAAGACCCGCAGCGACAGGTTTACGCCGTCCATGATCTCCCGTTGATGCAATTCCCGCTGGAGGTCCAGGCCGCAGGCGGCAGCCTGGCGGATCAGGCGCTGGCGGCCTTCCTCGGTGGCTTGCCAGCTTCCTTCGCTCCATGTCGCCAGCAGGGCGTCGCCGGCGAAGCTGACGACCTTGCCGCCGGCCCGGGAGATCCGGTCGATCATGGTGTCAAAACAGGCATTGAGGATGCCCGTAACCTGTTCAAGGCCGATCGTCCCTTGGTGGGCAAGCTTTTGGCTCAGCAGTGTAAAGCCGGATATGTCGACAAACAGCACCGCGCCGGAATGAACGTCTTCTACGGGGGAAAGGCGGTCCCATTCGGGCGCGTTCCACTTCCGCAGCAGCAGCTCCGGTACATAACTGGTTACCTCGATCGTTTGAATCATGACCAAACCTCGCTTACTCCGGGGGTTCTTGTATCCCGAGATAGAATAGATATCTCAAATATAGGGCCGCTGGTTAGAAATGACAATATGAATTTTGGGCCCTATCAGACAACCTTGTTAGCATAAGAATTCCTGCAAATCTGCATGTTTTTTCTTGTGCGGAGGGCAAAATTTGAAAATTCCTGCGATTCTGCAGGAATTTCCGACGAAACCGGCTCGCTTCTCTAAAATCGCTAGAAATACCTGCAGATTTGCATCTTTTTTCGCATCCACTCGGGATTCGGCCGAAATACCTGCAGATTTGCATCTTTTTGAGTTGGAAGGGGGGGGGGAAGTGTGCAAGGCACCTTGATGGCCGTGGAATTTGAGGGAACATATGAGTGGTGTCGGGAATCGTTTTTTGCGGTTTTCGCCGGCAAGATAGAGCCGTTCGGCTAGGTCGGATTGACCATGGACGAGATTCGGAAAAAGGAGGGCGGCGGGGATAGGGGGGCCCTCGGGAAATGCCGCAGAGAATACCCTCATTGATGATGGGCCGGACGGGGGCGGTGTCCTGCCATTTCTCCAATGGGCCGGATTAGGGCCTTTTGGGGCGCTGTTAGTAAGGTGGCAGGGCTAGGTGCAGGATGCGAACCGCCGAGGGATATTCCTCAGCGGTTCGCATTAATAACTTAAAGCAGTTCCTTGCGTTTCTTCAAATAAACGTACAGCGCCAGACTGGCGAGGGAGCAGATGACCGCGCAGAAGCCGATGAAGCCGTAGCCCGCTTGCAGCCCGCGCAGCAGGCCGGTTTCCGGCCCTTGGCTGGCGAGGAAAACCCGCTTGATCCCGTCGGTGATGACGCCGATCAGATAATTGCCGGCCACGGTGCCAACGCCGATCAGCGTGACGATGAAGCTGATGGCGGTGTCGCTGTTTTGGCGGTACCGGTCGGCGATCAGCGCCATGACGGTCGGGTAAACGGGCGCGATGCCGATTCCCGCGACGGCGAAGAGGGCCGCTCCCGGCTCGCCGGCCAGAATCGCCGCGAACGTGCAGACCCCGGTAAAGCCGGCAAACAGGATCAAGGAAAGCGTGTAGCCAATCTTATCCGTAATCGGGCCGGCGACGAGCCGGGCGAACGTGAAGCACAGGAAGAAGGCGGACAGCATGCCGGACGCAGAGCTGTTGGTCCAGCCGTAGGCTTTTTCCAGGAAATTTACGAGCCAGCCCCCGACCGCCATCTCCGAAATCACGCCGAAGGCCAGAACGATCACGACCAGCCAGATGACCGGGTCGCGCATCAGCGTTTTGACCGGGATACGTTCTTCGTCCGCCAGCGCCTTCTCCGGGAACTTGCCGAGGAAGGCGGGGATCATCGGGATCACCGACAGCAGCAGTACGACCATGTACATGCCGCGCCAGTCCAGTACATGACCCCCGACGGACACCGTCATCAGGCCCGCGGCGAGCATAGGGGCGACCGTGGAACTGAGCCCGTAGAAAAAATGGGCCAGATTCATCATCGTGCCGGTATTCCGCGTGAAAATCTGCGCCCCCAGCACCGCCAGGGCGATTTCCAGCATCCCGTTGCCGATGTTCATCAGGAAATAGGACCCCGACAGCGCAGGGTACGTCCGGGAATAGAAGATCAAGACGCCCGTAAGGGCCATCAGTCCAAAAGAAAGAAGGCTGACCCATTTGACCCCCCATTTGCGGACGAGAAACGCCGTAAAGGAGCAGGCCAGCAAGTAGCCTAGCGAATTCAGGGACAGCAGGGTTCCGATCTGCATCTCGTTCAGAAGGAAGTCGGTCTGGATGCGGGGAATGGCCGGCCCCTTCACATTTTCGGAAAAGCCAAATATCAAAAAACCGATAAAAACGGTAGCCATAGGCAGTAAGTATCGTTTGGCGGAAGCCGGACGGCCGACGGAAGATCCCGTCTGTTCCGCTGCGGTTTGCGACTGAGCTTTCAAGGGATGCCCTCCTGGTGGAATGATCTTGAGTGATGCGTAAAGATACAACGAACAAAACGATCGTAACATACTTTTCCAGGTGCAGCCATCCCTTGTTTAAACCGGTTTTATGAGCCTTCCGCCAGATTTACTTTTGCAGAATTTCCTCGATGACATCCAGCCCTTTCGACTGGCCCATGGCCAGAGGCCCGACGATTTCGGTATCGATCACGTGGAGGTTGCCGCCCTTGACGGCCTTCAGATTGTTCCAGACGGGTCTTTTGCCAAGCTCCTCCAAGGTCAACTCCGCCGAATTGGTGAAATCCTCTCCCAGGAAAATATAGTCCGGGTCGATGTCGGCCACGCCTTCCAGGCTGATCTCGCTCCAATCCTTCATGTCGGGGAATTTGGCGAAGCCCAGGCGGTCATAGTAAGGCTCCATCCGGACGCCTCCATAGTAGTTGAAGCCTTTACCCCAGGTCATCATGAAAATGGCGGTTTTGCCCTTGGCCCCGGTTTGGTCCATTTTCCCGGCCAGCTTGTCCAGCTTCGCGTTGTAATCGGCGATATATTGCTCCGCCTTGGCTTCCTCGCCGAGAACCGAGGCTACCTTGGTAATCGTGTCCTGCCAGTTTTCTGACTGCGGAATGACGATCGTATCGGCGATTTTGGCCAACTGGTCGTAATTCTTCACATCATCCTCCCAAGCGATAATCACGTCGGGCTCCAGCGCCAGAATGCTCTCCAAATTTAGGGTGTCGCCCAGATCGGCGATCCGGCCCTGCTTCGTGAACGTGTCGTAGACCGGGAAGTTTTGTAAAGACTTCAGGCCCACCACACCCGCTACAACGTCCTGTTCCCCGATGGCAAAAAGGTGATCCGCATATGGGAAGTAGGTGACCGCGACCTTTTTCGGCTTCTCTTGAATGACGGTTTCCCCTTTGGCGTGCTGGATGGTGATCGGGAATTTGGCCGCGTTATCGGCGTCTCCGGCGGAGTTTCCGGATGAATTCGGCGCCGTTTGGGATTCGGCTGTCGGTTTGTTGCTCCCATTCCCGGACGGGTTGCCCGCCGTCGCATTTCCGCAGGCCGCCGTGATCAACAGCAAAATAACGATGAAGGGAAGGATCCCCCATGTTTTGAACGTTGTTTGCACTTGTCTATCCCTCGCTTCGATTAGTTGATAATGATTTTCATTTTCAAGTTAAATTATAGCGATGGAGGGCTGGGATTGAGAATAGACAATTATTCAATGAGAGGTGGATTATTTCCGTTTCGTGTGCGAAATTCGCTGGGGTTGCACCCGGTGTATTTTTTAAAAAGCCTGCTGAAATAATGAGCGTCTCCATAGCCGATGCTCTCCGCGATATTC
The DNA here is from genome assembly GCF_020179875.1 of Paenibacillus sp. alder61. Lineage (NCBI taxonomy): Bacteria > Bacillati > Bacillota > Bacilli > Caryophanales > Paenibacillaceae > Paenibacillus > Paenibacillus sp. alder61. Next base: position 184,315 of record NZ_JAIUDG010000008.1, on the reverse strand, counting down.
TTTACGGCGGCGCTGCTGGTGGCCAGCAATACACGGGCACGGCTCATCCGGTGTTGGATCAGGTAATCGATCGGGTAGACGCCCGCGTATTTATGAAACGCGTAAGCAAACTTTTTGATGTCCATTCCCGCCAGGCCGGCCAGTTTCTCCAGGTTCAGCGGCTCCGTGTAGTGAGTATGTATATAATCAAGCACATGCTCCACCGCGTTTCGGCTTTCGCGGTTCATCCGGTTGCGGGCGCAGCTGAACGTTTCATAGATCGTGCTGTAAAACAATTCCTTGGTGCGGACAGCCCGCCTGCAGGTGCCCGGGTGTCGTGACCGAGCTCTCCAGCATATGAAGCAGTTCGGTGATGCTCGGATTTATTCCGGTCTCCAGCACGAAATGCGCCCCTGTGTAGCCTTCCGGTTCTTCTGGTGGAGCGCTCAACGTGTAATGGACCAACGCGTAATCGAAACCGGACGACCCGACATCGACCCGCAGCGTCATCCCCTTGGCTCCGTGAGCGACGAGGCCGGGGGTCAGCTCGTAAGGCGTACCGTTAAAGGTGAACACGGCTTGTCCCCGTAGGGCGAACACAAACCCGGCATACGGTGTCGGCTGGGAAGGCGTGTGGCCAAAATAGCGGCCGGGGCACAGGCTGGTGAGATAGACGCCATGGATGTCGACGGCCCCGACGGACATTTGTCTGGCTAATTCATTAAGGTCTAGGATGGGAATCACCCGCTCTCTTCATGGTGATGGAAACAGGAACAGTACCATTGTAACCGGAGCCCGAACGGCGGACAACGCAAAACACCCGCCGGACCTTATATATGGAACGGATCGGGTGTTTTGATTTTTCGCGTCAACTAGTTGTTAATGTCGCATTTGTTCATAATAAAAGAGATCTGGTTTTCCAAACGATGGATGTGCTCTTGGGTTTGGGGGTCTTCCTTTCCTTGTCCCCGTAAAGCGGCAAGCTCCTGCTTGAGCTGATGCAGATCGTCGCCGGCCCGGGCACAGTCGTAATTGCTTTCCAGATGGTCCAGCATATTCGAAAATCGCCTCCATAGGTCTGGGATGTACCTTCCCTATTATGGAGATTTTGGCTGGATTTATTCCGCGATTTTACTTAAAAAAGCCTGGATATGCTTGTGCAAAGCCGCGATATCTTCCTTGGTAACCCGGGTCTCGCCGTACAGCTTGAGCGGCACCTCGGCGGCTTGTTCCTGCAGTTCCCGGCCCCGGTCGGTCAGGGTAATCAAGACGCTGCGTTCGTCCGCCTTATCCCGCGTTCGGGTAATAAGGTTCATATTCTCCAGCTTCTTCAGCAGCGGGGTCAGCGTGCCCGAATCCAGAAACAGCTTGGAGCCGAGCTCTTTGACGGTTACGCCGTCCTGCTCCCAGAGGGAGAGCAGCGTGATGTACTGCGTATAAGTCAGCCCGAGCGGAGACAGCAGCGGGCGGTACAGCTTCATCATTTCCCGTGAGCAGGTATAAAAAGCAAAGCAAAGCTGGTTATCCAGTTTCATATATTCTTGAGGCTGCATATCGGTCACCTGCCATGAAATTGTATACAATTTGTTTAGACTTGTTCGGTAATTATAGCACTGGCTGGATTTGCGCGTCAAAAGACGAAGAGCGGCCGTTTCGCATACCAAGTTTGACACGTCGAATTAAATTGTATACAATTTAATTATATACTATTAATGCGAAATATGGAGGCGTTACATATGTCCATCTATGATATGGAAGTCAAAACGATTAAGGGCGAAATGCAGACGTTGGAGCCTTACCGCGGGCAGGTGATGCTGATTGTGAATACGGCGACCAAGTGCGGCTTCGCCCCGCAGTTCAAAGGTCTGCAGCAGCTTCATGATACTTACAAGGAGCAGGGATTCGCGGTGCTCGGCTTCCCCTGCGGGCAATTTGCCAATCAGGAGCCGGGGACGGATGAAGAGGTCGCTCAGGCCTGCGAGTTGAACTTCGGAGTCAATTTCCCGCTCTTTGCGAAGATCGACGTTAACGGCAAAAAAGCTCATCCGCTGTTTCAACTGCTCGCCAAGGAAGCGCCCGGCATACTGGGCTCCAAGCAAATAAAATGGAACTTCACAAAGTTCCTTGTGGACCGTGATGGACGCGTGGTCAAACGCTTCGCGCCGACCGAAGAGCCGGCGAAAATCGAGGAGCATGTTCGGAAGCTGCTCTGAGAGCAATTAAAAGCCCCTATTCCCTCCCTTGGCAGGAAGGAGAATAGGGGCCTTTTTTAGGCGCGTTTTTGTTGAATTTGGCCCATTGATATGAAATAGCGGACCAAACCAGCGTAGTCTCCCATCATTACACCAATTTCTTGCGAATCGCGCCGGAAATCAGATCGATGAGGGTGATCATGACGATGATGCCGAGCAGAATGATGCCGACCCGGTCCCAGTTTCGCGAGCTGAGCGCAAAAATAAGCGGTGTCCCGATCCCGCCGGCGCCGATGATCCCCAGGATGCTGGCGGAGCGCAGATTGATCTCGAACCGGTACAGGGTGTAGGAAAGGAAGCCCGGCAGCACTTGCGGCAGCACGGCGAACCACAGAATCTGCAGCCGGGTGGCTCCCGCTGCGATGAGCGCTTCCGTCGGGCCGGTGTCCATGTTCTCCACTTCGTCGGCAAACAGTTTGCCGAGCATGCCGATGGAGTGCAGGCCGAGCGCCAGCACGCCCGCAAAAGAACCCGGGCCGACGGCCTTGATGAACAGGAGGGCCATAACGATTTCCGGGAAGGTGCGGATGAAGCTCAGCAGCATTTTGCCCGACCCGGAAATCCACCGCGACCGGCTCATGTTCACCGCCGCCCAGAAGGCGAACGGGACGCAGAGCACGGTCGAAACCACAGTGCCCAGGATCGAAATGGCCAGGGTATCCAATAATCCCCGCAGCAAATCCTCGCCTTCGGGCAGATAGACGTAGTCCCAATCCGGGGAGAAAATGCCGCTGAAAATCGCCTTCGTCACTTGTCCTGCCGTTTCTTTGATGCCCTCGAACGGGATGCCGGCAAAGGCCCAAACGTATACCAGCGCGAGCAGGACATAAATCAGGGGGCGATAACGGTTTTTCTTCGGTTTTTTCACCTTGTCTTGCCATGAATGGGTCATGCTCATAGTAGTCTCTCCCGCAGCTTTGTGCTCAAGTAGTCGATGATCAGGACCACCGCCAGGGTAAACAGAATAATCATGCAGGTCTTGTCATATTCAAAAAATCCGAGCGTCACTTCGTAATAGTGGCCGATCCCGCCGGCGCCGACCAGACCGAGCACCGCGGCCGCCCGCACATTGATCTCGAAGGTATACAGCACATAGGACATAAAATGCGCCTGGATTTGCGGAATCACGCCGAAAATAACGCGCTGGCCGGAATTCGCCCCGACCGAAGTCATCGCCTCCAGCGGGCCATGATCGATCGTCTCCAGGGCCTCATACGTCAGTTTGCCGATCAGCCCGAAGGAGAAGATCGATAGTGCTAGCATTCCGGGCAGCGGCCCCAACCCGAAGACGGCGACAAAGATGGCCGCCAGCAGCAGGTCCGGAATCGTGCGCACCAGGTTCAGCACGAAGCGGAACGGCTGGTAGATCCAGGCGGTCCGGCTGAGGTTGCTGGCGCAGAGCAGCGCCACGGGAACGGCCAGGATGGCGCCGAAGGTCGTGCCGATCAAGGCCATGCGGATCGTTTCCAGCATCGCAGCGACGATGTTGTCGAAGTAGCCCCAGTTCGGCGGAAACATCTCTTTGAGAAGTTCGAGCATATTGGGGGCTCCCTTGATCAGTTTTCCCCAATCGGCCTTCGATTGGACGGCGCTGCCCCAGACCAGGATCAGGATGAACGCCGCCGTAAGATAGTGTTTTAGCTTGCCCGGAGGTTTGGGACGGTTCAACGGCTGGGGCTGTAGATCGGGTTTGGCGTTCAGGTTCATCGGACCGGCTCCTTTGCGGCCGCGATGTCGGCCAGCCGGGCCTCCAGCAGCTCGTCCTGATCGATCGGCCGTCCGTAAATTTCGGCGAACCGTTCGTCCGTCGCTTCCGACACGGGGCCGTCAAACACCACTTGGCCGGCCCGCAGCCCGATAATCCGTGTGGCGTATTCCCGGGCCAGATCGATGAAGTGCAGGTTGACGATGGTCGTAATGTCGAGTTCCTGGTTAATCCGCTTGAGATCGTCCATGACCTGCTTGGTCGTCAATGGATCGAGCGAGGCGACCGGCTCGTCGGCCAATACGATTTTGGCTTCCTGCGCCAGCACCCGGGCAATGGCGACCCGCTGCTGCTGGCCGCCGGACAGCTCGTCGGCCCGGGCGTAGGCTTTTTCGACGATATTGACCCGGTCCAGCGCCTGGAACGCCAGCTCGACATCCTCTTTCGGAAACGCCCCGAACAGCGTACGCAGCGTGGAATGATACCCTACGCGGCCGGCCAAGACGTTGCGCAGCACGGAGGACCGCTTGACGAGGTTGAAGCTCTGGAAGATCATGCCGATGTCCCTGCGGATCGTGCGGAGCTCTTTGCCTGCGGCCTGGGTAATCGATTTGCCGTCGATGAGGATGTCGCCGTCGGTAATATCGTGGAGGCGGTTCATCGAGCGGAGCAGGGTCGACTTGCCGGCGCCCGACAGGCCGACGATGGCCACGAATTCGCCCTTTTCAATCTTCAGATTTATGCCGTCCAGCCCTTTGGTACCGTTGGGATAGGTTTTGGATACATTGCGCAGTTCTATCACGTAGAGATCATCCTTTTTGAAAGTTTATCGTAAAAAAACGCATAGCCAGCCGGGTGCGGGGCACTCCGACTGGCTTGCATCGTGTCTTGCCGATCTGGCTGGAAAGAGGGGCCGAGTTGCGAAATGTCGGACTACTCGGTTTTTACCTTTTCGCCGTATTCGCGGACAACGTCGAAATTGCTGTCCTGGGATTTAACGTAGCCTTCGTGCGTGTAGATCTCGGAAATGATCTTGTGTCCTTCTTCGTCCTTCCCGATTTCAATAAACGCGTTCTGCAGTTTCTCGATCCATTCCTTGCTCATATCGGAACGTACGCTGATCGTGTCGTTCGGGATTTTCTCCGTGTAGGTCAGCACGCGCGTATCTTGGAACACCGTCGGGTAGTCGCCCTTTACTACGTTGCGTGCATCCTGGAAAATCGCCGCGGCGTCAACGTCGCCGTTCAGGACAGCCAGAACCGCTTGGTCATGGCCTTTCAGGGTGATCGGCTGCACATCTTTCAGCGGATCGAGTCCGGCATCCATGAGGGAGGCCGCCGGCCATACGTATCCTGCCGAGGAAGTCACGTTTTGATAAGCGATTTTCTTCCCTTTCAAGTCGGCCACCGATTGAATCGGGGAGTCTTTTTTTACGATAATCATCGCTTTGTAGAAGTCGACCAGCTCCTCTGTCGGTTCGCCGGTTTCGTCTTTTACGCCATAGCGTTGAGCCTGAAGGATCACCTCGGCGGCTCCTTTTTCTTTGGCCAGGACGTAAGCGGTTGGAGGCAGGAAGCCTACATCCACTTGCTTGGATGCCATCGCTTCGACGATGACGTTATAGTCGGTGGATACGCTGACTTCAACCGGGATGCCGATCTTGTCGGACAGCAGTTTTTCGAGTGGTTTAGCTTTAGCTTCCAGCGTATCCGCGTTTTGCGAAGGAACGAATTGGACGGTCAGCTTCTCGGGCACATAGCCGGTATTCTCCGGCGCCGGATCGGTCTTGGCGGCATCGCCCTGCGACGCGTTTTGCTGGCCGGAATTGGCCGCGGCCTTGCTTCCGGTATTCGTGGCGGCCTCATTGGATCCGCAGCCGCTGATGACGGCGATGGACAGGAACAAGGGCATAAACAATTTCGTAAGCTTTTTCAAACGGGATGACCTCCAAATATTTAATAGTTTATCGTTACTTGTTCCACTATAAGGAGGGACTATTAACGGGCGGTTAGAGAAATGATAATTTTTTGTAAACGGGTGGAAATTTAATATGGCTCTGAAGATTGGCTGCTAGAATCGATGGAGGAACAATAGATTAAGCATGCCATCAAAGGGGATTACGACGAAATGGAAATGAATATGGATATGAGGCAAGAGGAAAAGCGGCGCCAAACGATGACGATCCTGGCGACAAGCGATATCCACGGCTATATTTACCCTACCGATTACCGGAGCAAAGAGGAGCGCCCGCTCGGTCTGGCCAAGCTGGCGACGCTGATCCGCAAGGAACGTCTGGGCGATCCCGATTTGCTGCTGCTGGATAATGGAGATCTGATCCAGGGTTCACCGCTCGCGGCATACGCGGTCAAGCGGGGGGAGGGGGCGCACCCCGCCGTGGCGGCGCTGAATGAACTGGGCTACGACGCGGCCGTGCCGGGCAACCATGAGTTTAACTATGGGCCGGACCTGCTGCGTCGGGTGATGAATGAATCCGCGTTCCCCTGGCTGTCGGCCGGAATTACGGACAAAGCGGGGGAACCGGCGTTCGGAGTTCCTTATATCGTAAAAAAGATAGGGGAGGTTAAGGTGGCGGTCCTGGGCGTGACCACGCATTATATTCCCCATTGGGAAAACCCCGCGCATATTCGGGACTGGGTGTTCGGCGATGCGCTGGAGACCGTGAAGCGGTGGGTGCCGCGCATCCGGGCGGATGTGCGGCCGGATGTGCTGATCGTCGCCTACCATGGGGGATTCGAGCGGGACCTGGCGACCGGCGAACCGGCCGAGCGACTGACCGGAGAGAATCAGGCCTACGCCATGTGCGCGGAGGTGGAGGGCATCGACGTGCTGATCACGGGGCATCAGCACCGGCTGGAGGCAAGCGAGGTGAACGGCGTGGCGATCGTCCAGCCGGGCTGCAACGGGCAGGCCCTGGGGAAAATCACGCTGGAGCTGGAGCTGGAGCGTGATGAGGCCGGCCGCCGTTGGGCGATCCGCGGCAAGCGCGCCGAGCTGCTGAAGCCGGAGGCGGAAACAGCGCCGGATGCCGCGGTGCTGGCGCTATGCCGGACGCTGGAGGAGCGGACGCAGCGGTGGCTCGATGAGCCGATCGGCCGCACGGACGGCGGCCTGCGGCTGAGCAGCCCGCTGGCCTGCCGGCTGGCGGAGCATCCGTTCATCGAGTTCGTCAACCGCGTCCAGATGGAAGCCGCCGGCGCTTCCGTGTCCTGCACGGCATTGTTGAACGAAGCCTCCGCCGGATTCGGCGAGGTGATCACGCGACGGGACGTGCTCACCAACTTCATGTACCCGAACACGCTGGCCGTACTCCGGCTGACGGGGGCGGATATCCGGGCCGCGCTGGAGCAGACGGCGCATTATTTTATCGTCGGTCCGGACGGACAGCCGGCCGTTAACCCGGCCTATCTTGAGCCGAAGGCGCAGCATTACAACTATGACATGTGGGAAGGGATCGAATACGTCCTGAATATCGCCAAGTCGGCTGGCAGTCGGGTCAGGTTTTTACGATACAGGGGGGAGGATCTGCCGGACGATCTGGTGCTCGATGTGGTGATGAACAACTACCGGGCCGGGGGCGGCGGAGACTACGACATGTTCAAGGGCAAAGAGGTCGTCCGCGAAATCCAAATCGACACGGCGGATTTAATCGAGGCGTATATTACGGAGCGGGGGACGATTTCGACGGTCTGCAATCATAATTGGAAGGTGATTGTGGAGGGGTGAAGTAAAACCGCGCACCTGCCGAGGGGATGAATAGCGGTAGCGGCGAAAAGAGGCGCCATTAAGCCCAAAATGTGCGGGCGCACGGCCATAGTTGAGCGAAGGGCGTCTCCTGGGCGGTGAATTAACGGGAAAATCTCCCGTTAATCGACCCTCGCGTGGCCAGAGGCGAGAAATACCCGGAAAAAGTACCGCTAATTTTCCAAATTCGGGCCGGATTGGCCGAAATGAGCAGAATTAGCGGGAGGAATTCCAGGTAATTGGGCGAAGGCCCGCCGGGCGAGCGAAATTAACGGGAGGAAATCCCGTTAATTTGAGGGAATGACCGGACCGTACAGCATGCTCCAGAGTTCGAAGCACTCAGGTGAAGGATGAACGACCGGACCGAACCACACACACTTCTCCTGGGCGGTGAATTAACGGGAAAACTTCCCGTTAATTCACTCGCGAGTGGCCATGGGCGAGAAATACCTGGAAAAAGTACCGCTAATTTGTCAAAATCGGGCCGGATTGGCCGAAATGAGCTTAATTAGCGGGAGAAATTCCAGGTAATTGGGCGAGGCACCGCCGGGTGAGCGAAATTAACGGGAGGAAATCCCGTTAATTTGAGGGAACCACCGGACAGAACAGCACGCTCCGCTCCGGAAGTTCGAAGCAACTCAGTTGAAGGATAAGTTAGTTGAGTAATATGATGATTGGCCTGCGGTATTTAGATACGGTAGGAAGTTGAAGCAAGCTTGTGCTTGGACGGGCTCGGCCAAGTCAAAATCGGGGCCAGATGCGGTTATATTAGACCAAGGGCGTCTCCTGGTGAACGAGCTATCTGACCTCTCCCCTGGCGAAATAAGGCTCATTCCGGCATCTATTTCTCCTGCGAAGCCGAATCGGGCCACAATAGCTTCCAAAAAGGCCACTATCACGACGGCGGCCGACGTGTGCCGGAAAGCTGCCGTCGTCGGCAGGGAGCGGGCATGTTTTCTCTCCTTCCGCTTCCTTTGCATTCCTTGTAAAATGGAGCAAAGGAGACTAAAAGAGGATGACAACCACGGCAACCATGAACTCCATTTTATCCGCTGCTTTTATCGTGCTGTTCCTGCTGGCCGCCGGCTCCATTGTTTATTCCAGCTGGCGGAACGGAATTTCGCCGATGCCGACATCTCCGGCGGTGCGGCGGCAGGTAGTCGCCGAGCTGCAGCGGATCCCGGCGGCCAAGGTGATGATCGAGGCCGGGTCGGGTTGGGGAACGCTGGCTTTGGAGGCGGCCAGGAGCCGGCCTGACCTGCAGGTCATCGGGATCGAGAATTCTCCCCTGCCTTGGGCGGTGTCTCGTTGCTTGGCGCGTTGGGGTTCTTTTCGGAATGTAATGTTTCATAAAAAGGATCTTTATACGCATCCGTACGGGGAAGCCGATGTTGTGGTCTGTTATCTGTATCCCGGTGCCATGACCCGGCTGGACGAAATTTTTCGCCAAGGGGTGAAACCGGGAGCTCGGATTATCAGTATTTGTTTTGCTCTTCCCGGCTGGACGCCGGAACGGGTGGTCACCTGCGGGGATCTGTACCGGACGAAAATATACGTGTACCGTTCCAAAAATTATTGAAATGACCGGGAAGTCGCCGAGATTAATGTTAGGGCTGATCCGTGATCCGAGACATATCCGGTGAATTAAAAAAAGTAAAGAAGCGGGTCCAGGATAGGGCTTTTCCAATACGGCATTTGATGCCGCGGCGGGAAGGCCCTTATTTGCCATTTAACCGCAAGAGGAGGCTACCTAGCCAAAATACATGCAAAAGTGCAGGTATTTTAGGCCGTGCAGGGCCCATCCCGGCAAAAGGATGCATACGTGCAGGTATTTATCCCGCATTGCGGGCAAATCGCGATTCCCGCCGCAGAAGCCTGCGGATTTGCAAGAATTCTCAAATCTCAAAGCTTGATCAGTCTTCGTGCTACCCCTTTCCTCATCCTTACTCCCTCTCGCTTCCCCCGCTCTCGCTCGCCTAGCTCCCTCATACCTGATACACCGTGATCCCCCGATCCTTAAACGGCTTGACGTCGTATTCGGAAGCTTCGGTTCCGGTAATGAGCGTATGAATCGCGCTGTTCGGCGCGACGGTATGCAGCGACAATTTGCCGATTTTGCTGTGATCGGTGACGACGATGATTTCCCCCGCCGCGGCGATCATCCCTTGCTTGGCCGGGACCAGCAGCGCCTCGGGATGCATCAGGCCATATTGGGGATGCAGGGCCGGCGTGCCGATAAAGGCCTTTTCCACATGCAGGGACTTAAGCACATGATCGGTGAACATCCCGTTCAGCATGTAGCTGGAAGGGTACAGCTCGCCTCCGGAGAGGATGACCTTAACGCCCGAGGCGTCCCGAAGCTGGACCGCTACGTTCATATCGTTGGTGATGACGGTAATATCGGTCCGGTTCACCAGATGAGTCGCAATATGCAGGGTGGTCGTCCCCGAATCGATGATGATATTTTCCCCGTCCTCGATGAGGGAAGCGGCCATTTTGCCGATGCGCATTTTTTCCTCCAGATGCTGGTGGGTCCGTTCGTGAAAAGAAGGCTCATCGCGCGTCCACTGCTCCATGATGACCCCGCCATGCGTCCGCTTGAGCAGTCCTTCCTGTTCGATCTCCGCCAGGTCCCGGCGGATAGTGGCTCCATGAACCTGAAATTCCTTGGCCAGATCGGCCACGGTCGCCGTTCGGTATTGCCGGACATACTCCACAATTCGTTTTTTTCTTTCCGCTGCCAGCACGCTGGTTCATCCTTTCGGGCAGGAATGGCGCATTAGAAATTCAAGATGCGTATCCCTGCGCAATTCTGCTCATGGGGGGCTTGAGTTAAGTCCATTCTGCGCCAGTCGGTCCCAGGGCGAGTCGTTTACATTCTCCTTCATTATAGTAAAGGAAGAACATCAAGCGGGTGTTAAATGGACCGCTCTCCAGGCAAAGTTTTCCCGGGAAATCATTACATCCGCTTGATATCCGGCTAATACTACGCAAATGAACCGGAATTACAATCGAATTAAATGCAAATGAGCAAAAATGATCAATAATTGTTCATTTTGTGCGCATTTGGAATGAAGTTATCAATGAGGGGGATGGAACTTGGCATCCATACAATTTGTGGACGTATCGAAGACGTTTGATAAACAGGCCGTGATCCGCGACCTGAACCTGACGATTGAGGACGGCAAGTTTACGGTGCTCGTGGGGCCGTCCGGCTGCGGCAAAACGACGCTGCTCCGCATGATCGCGGGGATCGGCCCCCACACGTCGGGCCGGGTCCTGATCGATGGAAAAGATGTTTCGCGGATTCCTCCCGGCCAGCGCGGAGTGGCGATGGTGTTTCAGAACTATGCGATCTACCCGACGATGTCGGTCCGGGAAAATATCGAATTCGGCCTGAAGAACAACAAGGTGCCCAAAGCCGAGCGGAAACGCCTCATCGAAAGTATTTGCGAAACCGTCGGGCTGGCCGAATATCTGGACCGCAAACCGTCGGATTTGTCCGGCGGCCAGCGTCAGCGCGTCGCCTTGGCCCGCGCCATGGTCAAGAAGCCGTCCGTCTTTCTGATGGACGAGCCGCTGTCCAACCTGGATGCGAAGCTGCGGGTGCAGATGCGCATCGAACTGATCGAACTGCACAAGAAGCTGGGAACGACCTTCGTCTACGTTACCCACGATCAGGTCGAGGCGATGTCGATGGCGGATACGATCGTGCTGATGAACAAAGGGGAGATTCAGCAGGAGGCCGCGCCCGAGGCGATCTATCATCAACCGAACAACCTGTTCACCGCCCAGTTTATCGGCGTCCCGCCCATGAACATCGGGGAACTCGGCACGGAGGGGGCCCGGTTCGGCTTTCGGCCGGAACATGCGGTGTTGTCGCGGCAACTCCCGCCCGAATCCGCCCTCCACTACCAGACGCGCGGCACGATTATTACCCGGGAGATGCTTGGATCGGAAACCATTTATCAGATCCGTTCCGGTTCGGATTCGTTTATGGTGAAGTCCGCCGAGGATCTGTACCGCGTCGATGAGGAAGTCTTCCTGGGGGTGGACGCGTCCAAACTGCATTTTTTCGGGGGAGATGAGCGTCGGCTTGAGTCTAGTGATCCCCGAGCGGCCGGTTACCTGGAATTGCTGCGGAGGCGGCCATGAACAGAAAGCCGATCTGGGAAGCCCTTCGTCCTTACGTCCTGATTGCGCCGGCCATGGCGGGCATCGGCATGTTTGTCGTCTACCCGGTCATCTATCTCGTTTACCTGAGCTTTCATAAATACAACCTGATGAACAAGGCCAAGAGCAAATTCATCGGTTGGGACAACTTCACCCAGCTTTTGACCCGCGGGGATTTCTATAAAGCGCTGGGCAATACGGCCGTTTACACCTTGGGCGTAGTGGTGCTGACGATGCTTCTGTCGCTGTTGATCGCGGTCTGGCTGAACAAGAAAACCCGGTTTAACGCGGTGGTTCAAGCCGGGATTTTTACGCCCCATATCGTATCGATCGTGTCCGTGGCATTCGTTTGGATGTGGCTGATGGAGCCGGACCAGGGCGTGCTTAATTTTGTGCTGAGATCGCTCGGCATCCCGGCCTCCGACTGGCTGCAGAGCTCCAAAACGGCGATGATCTCCGTCATCATTGTTTCGGTTTGGCAGAGCATCGGCTATTACGCGCTCATCATCGTCGCCGCGCTGCAAAGCATCTCGCCGAGCATCTACGAAGCGGCGGCTTTGGACAATGCCAGCAGGTTTAAAGTGTTCACGAAGATCACCCTGCCGCTGATTTCGCCGCAGTTGTTCTTCATTCTGATTATCATGACGATCGGGTCTTTTAAGGTGTTCGATACCGTGAAAATCATGACCGGCGGGGGGCCTAACGGAGCCACGGATACTTTGGTCTATTACATCTACGGGTTCCGGACGACCAATATCGGCTATTCGGCGGCCACGAGCGTCGTGCTCATGCTGATCATCGGCCTCCTGACGTTCGTTTACTTCCGGCTGCTGGCCCGTAAGGTGCATTACCAATAATCCGGACTGCCCAATTTTAATGCTGAGAAGAGAAGGAGATCAACCGTGAACACATTGGATTCTTCCTATTTCAACTGGTTAAAATCAGCGGTCGGCATAGCCTTTAAAATCGTCATCCTTGCGGTATTTATCTTTCCGTTTTTGTGGATGATTTCAACGTCGCTGCAGACGTTCCGGGAGACGCTGGCATTCCCGCCGACCTGGATTCCCGCCGTACCGCAATGGGGCAATTTTGCCGAAGCGATGCGGGCCGGCCCGTTTCTCACCTATGCCAAAAATTCCCTGATCATTACCGTATCGATTATCGTGATCCAGTTTGCCGTGATGATCCCGGCGGCGTACGCCTTTGCCAAATACCGGTTTGCGCTGAAAAACGTTCTGTTCGGCCTGGTGCTGCTCGCCTTCATGATCCCTGGACAGATTACGTTCATCCCGGTCTACCTGATGATGGCGGATATGGACCTGATTCATACGCTGTGGCCGCAAATCATCCCGTTTATGTCGAACGCCTTCGGAATCTTCCTGCTGCGCCAGTATTTCATGCAGATCCCCGAGGAGATTATCGAGGCGGCCCGCCTGGATAACGCCGGGGAGTGGAAGCTCGTGCGGAAAATTATGATCCCGATGGCCAAGCCGGCGCTGGCGACGATCGCCCTGTTCAGCTTCGTCAGCCATTGGAACGAATATTTTTGGCCGCTCGTGATGACCAACTCGGCCTCGATTCGTCCGTTGACCCTGGGCATTTCCATGCTGCGCGAAACGGAAGGCATCAGCAACTGGCACATCATTATGGCCGGCAATGTCGTACTGGTCATTCCGATTCTGATCGTCTATCTGTTCTGTTCCAAGCAGATCGTCAAGGCTTTTGTGTACTCGGGGATTAAGTAGTTTATTAATCCCCTCAAAATACAAACCAAAACTATACACTGGAGGGAAATCGGAATGAAAAACAAGGGAGTACTGCTGCTTACGTTAACGCTGGTGCTGGGGCTGCTGGCGGGCTGCGGAGGAGGCAGCGGCGGCGGAAACGCCGGAAGCGGCGCCAAAGGCGATCCGGCTTCCGCGAACTCGGCGGGTACGGCGGATGCGGCGGCGTCCGGAGGGAAGACGACCGTGCAGTTTTGGCATTCGCTCGGCGGCAAGAACGGCGAGTATATGGACGCGCTGATCCAGCGGTTCAACGAGTCCCATAACGACATTGAAGTCGTCGGCACCTACCAGGGCGGTTATGACGAAACCGTAACGAAGCTGCAGCAGGCCGTGGCTTCCGACACGGCTCCGGATGTGACGATGCTGGAGCGGGCTTATGTGCAGATGTTCGCGGACTCGGAAGTGCTGGAGGACCTGGCGCCCTATCTGAAGGGATCCGGGATAAGCGCGGACGACTTTACCGCCGGTCTGATGGGACATTCCTATTTCAACGATCAGTTGGTCTCGCTTCCTTTAAACCGCTCCACTCCGATCCTGCATGTGAACAAAACACTGCTGGACGAGCAAGGACTGAAGGTTCCGACAACCTGGGAAGAGTTGAAAAACGCGGCGAACGCCCTGGTTGTCAAGGAAGGTAACGAGTACAAACGCTATGGCTTAACGATGCCTTACGACACCTGGTATCCGATCGCCATGATCTCGCAATCCGGCGGCCGTTTTTTTAATGAAGAGAGTACCTCCGTCGGGTTTGTCGATAACGGCGTAGGGCAGGAAGTGTTCGGTTATTTGAAGGAGCTGCAAGGTACCGGGGCGCTTTATTATCCGCCCGCACAGGATTCCGGCAATATCGTAAACTCGATGTTCGTGGAAGGAAAAGTGGGCATGATGTTCCAATCGACGGGATCGATCGGCGGCTTGAGCAGCTCGGTGGATTTTGACTACGTTACGGCCTTCCTGCCGAAAAACGATCAATTCGCCAATCCGACCGGCGGGGCCAATGTGGCGATGCTGGCCGGTTCGAAGAACAAGGAAGCCGCTTGGGAATTCATCCGCTGGATGGAGACGGATCCGCAGGGAGGGCTGCAATTCATTTTGCAATCCGGGTACCTTCCGTTCACCAAGCAAATGGTGGAATCCGCCGAAATGAAGGAGCTATGGGCCAAGGAACCCAACCGCAAGGTAGCCTACGACCAGCTGCAATACGCCGTGGATACGAATATGGACGTGGCCTGGCCGGAAGTGATGCACGAATTCTTTTCCGCGATTGAAGCGATCATGTATGACAGTAAGGACATCGCCGCGACACTGGACACGTTTAAAAAAGAAGCCGAACGGATTCTCGCCGAGTAAGCGGGAATTCGGCGCCACATGAGAGGAGTCGTAAGGATGAACATGGAACAATGGCGAACCGAAGGCGCGTTTATGATCGCGGGACACCGGGGGTATAAGGCGGCTTACCCGGAAAATACGCTGCTGGCGTTCAAGGAAGCGATGGATCGGGGCGTTGACATGATCGAATTCGATCTGCGGCTGTCCAAGGACGGGACGGTGATGGTGATCCATGATGCGACGGTCGACCGGACGACCGACGGCACCGGTCCGGTAGCCGAGCTCACCCGCGATGAATTGAAGCGGCTGGATGCCGGCGGGTGGATGGGTCCGGAGTTTGCCGGGCTGCGGATTCCTACGCTCGAGGAATTGTGCGACCTGCTGCAAGCTTACCCGGAGATGCTGCTGAACGTGGAGATCAAACCGGCACAAAACGCGGCAAGAACGGCCGACCTGGCCATCCGGTTGCTCGATCGCTACGGCTATCTGGAGCGCTGCGTATTCACCTGCTTTGACGCAGCGGTATTGACCTATATCCGCGACGAGTACGGGTTTAAGACGCAGGGCTTCCCCGGTGAGCTGATGAGCGGCTTCGTCCCCGGGGAGGACGGGACCTATTCGAAGATGTGGGCCGTCGGCCTGGAAATGAAGCTGCTGACGCCCGAGCGGGTTCGCGAGTTCCAAGACCGGGGGATTCTGGTCTGGAGTTACTGCCCGGATGACGAGCAGCAGGTCCGCTACAGCCTGGAGTGCGGGGTGACGGGGATGACCTGCAATGAGCCGCTGCCCGCATTGGCTCTGCGCACGAACCATGGGATGCCGGTAAACCCGGTGAAGGCTTAATCCGAAACGGGGAATACCGGAAACCATGAGCTTACGACAGAAGAAGGGACTAGATGATGAAGAATGGATATCAAGGGCCGGTAGAACAGGCGGGCTCACAGCCGGCCGCCGAAATCGACCGGATTTGCACCGAAACGGGGGCGATCGCGAAGCTGCCCCTCTACCTGGAGGAGAAAGGCTTCGAGCGCGCCTCGCTGGTGGTGGACCGCACAACCTATGAAGCGGCGGGGCGGGGATTGGAGGCAGCGGTATCCCGGACAGGGATTCGGGTGCATACGACGATCATCCTGCCGGATGCGGAAGGGGATGTCATTGCGGACGAGGCGTCGATCATCCAACTGATTCTGGATATTCAGAATCATGGCGCGGAGGTGGTACTGGCGGTCGGGGGCGGCACGCTTCATGATATTTGCCGATATTCGGCCTACACGGCGGGAATCCCCTTTATTTCAATACCTACGGCCCCCTCCGTGGACGGGTTTAACTCCAAAGGGGCCCCCATTATTGTACGCGGCGAAAAAAAGACGATTCTGGCGATCGGCCCGCTGGCGATTTTCGCGGATCTGGACATTTTGGTGCAGGCGCCTTCGCGCCTGGTTGCGGCCGGTTTCGGCGATATGTTGGGCAAATACACCTCTTTGTTCGACTGGAAATTTGAAGCGGTCGTAACGGGCGGGCTCTACTTGGAGAAATCGGCCGAAATGACGCGGGCTGCGCTCGAAAGCTGCGTGCGGGCGGCGGAATCGATCGCCGCGCGCCAAGAAGACGGCATCCGTACGCTGATGAGCGCGCTGGTCGAGTCCGGCCTGGCGATGCTGCTCTTCGGGCAGTCGCATCCGGCCTCGGGGGCGGAACACCATCTCTCCCATTATTGGGAGATGGAGTACCTGCGGCTCGGCAAGCGCCAGCTCCTTCATGGGGCCAAAGTCGGCGTGGCCTGCATGGAGATTTCGCAGCTGTACCGCCGCATCGCCCATGAGGGGCCGGCTCCCTGGATGCTTCGGGATGGTTTCATGAATCCCGAAAAGGATGCCGGGCAAACCATCGCCGCGCGCTGGGAGGAGATCTGCCGGGAACTCGGGCGGATTCCCGAGCCGGAGCAATTGACGGAGCTCCTGGCCGCGGCCGGCGGGCCGGTTTCGATAGCGGAGCTCGGCGTCTCCTCCGAATTGCTGGCGCGCAGCCTGCGGGAGGCGCACCGGGTCCGGCCCGGGCGCTTTACGCTGCTCAAAGCTTATAATGAACGGGCGACGGCCCGTTAAAAGGGGATCGCTTGGCGGAGGTACCCGACCTTTATTGACGCCGCCTTATCCCGTTTGCCTCACCGGGGAGAACCGCCGCAGCAGGGCCTCGCGGGACATGACCAGCCGCAGGGGGACCAGCTTCTCGGCATGCGGGGCGATCCGCCCCCGGTTTCGCGGATGGAAGACCGAGAGCAGCAGGCGGAGATAGGAGGTGGTGAGCGCGCGGAACGTCCCCTGTTTCAGCGGATGGGTTTCAAAACCCAGGCCGTGGGTAATACCTCTATGCAGCAGCGTGATGCCTTGAAGCGCTTTGACCTGCCCCAATTTGGGGTGGGTCTTTATTTCGGAGCAGATTTCCCGCATCGAGCAGCGGAGAAGCCGGGCCACGCGCAGGGCGACCTGATTGGCGTTCTGGCTCCGCAGCATATTCAGAATGATCCGGTTGTCGAGATGAAGCTCGCCGACCCAGTCGCCCGAAACGATTTGCGTTCCGTCCTGACAGTCGATCACCGGACCGCGGTATTTGGTCACGAACATTTTGCATATCCCGTAATTTCCGGAATACAGGGATCTCGCCCGGCTCCACCGTTCAAACCCCCGCTCCCAGCCCATCCATACATATTGAATCCACCTTTTGAAAAAAGGAGTAGCCGCCGCTTGCATCGGAAGGACAACCTCGCTTTCCAGAGTTCCATAATTTAGTGAACGATCGCTTTTCAGTATAACGATTGGCCGAACCCGTGAAACCCGGCGGACGTCGTGAACGCATCCAGACCGAGGTCCAGTTTCGAAACTGGACCCCGGCATTGTCCGGGCCGGACCCAGGGACTTTGGAAGCATTTTTGGGGGCGAAAGACCGATGGGAATCAACTTATTGTAAAATAGGAGAGATTGCCGCTTTATCAAGCGGAAACTTCTGGAAGTCACTGTACATGGAGGAAAGGAATGAAGGATTTTAGAGATCGGCTAAATGATATCAAGAACGCGCAGCACCGGCTGGCGCAGGAGTATGAAACGCTGCTGGCCGAGTACGAAAGCCTGGGCGAAATTGCCAGGGAAAACGAAACGCTGCGGCAGCAGTACGGCGATTTTCGGCGGCGGGTAGAGGAATTGGAAACCCGGCTGAATGAACTTGAACGGGAAAACGGCGGGCTCCGGGCAGCGATGTCCGGACAGCAGCCGGGGGAAATTCCGCCGCCGTCGCCCGGCAAATTGTCGCACCAGAGGCTCGAGGCGCATTTTTCCGCGGCGCATCAAGGGCATCAGAGCCGGTTGGATGCGATCGAGCGGGGGGCAAAGGAGCGGCTCCGCCAGTTCTATGAGCAGGCGGAAAAATACCTGGAGGCGGATCAACAGGTCATCGCGGCGAAGCTGGCGCAGTTTGAGGAGGAGCTCAGCCACCGAATGGCGGCTCATCGGCAGCATGCGCTGGAGGCAGAGCGCCGGATCCTCGGTCAAGCCGCGCAGGCTTATGCCTCGCAGCCGTCGCTCGCAGCCGGACCGGCCGTTAACAACCCGGCCATGGCGGCTCCGCCGATGCCCGGGCCTCAGGCCGAGAAGAAGCGGGATCGGCTGGAGATGAAGATCGGCCTCAACTGGATCAACAAGCTGGGGATTCTGCTGATTCTGTTCGGTGTGGGCGCTGCATTCCAATATTCTTTTTCAAACTGGTTCAACGGGTACGCGAAGGGAGCGTCCTTCTTCCTGCTCGGTCTCTTGATGCTGGGCGGCGGGGAATGGCTGTTCCGCCGCAAGCAAAAAACGTTTGCCCTCGGCTTGCTGGGGGGCGGGATTTCCGTGCTGCACGGCTCGGTGTTTTACAGTTATTTTTTGCTGGATATCATCGGTTTGACGACGGGACTGGTCCTTTCCGTGCTGGTTACCGCGGCGGCCGTGTTCTTGGCCCTGAGGTACGATTCCCGGACGATTTGCGCCTTCGGGCTCGCGGGCGGGTACCTGCCTTTGTATTCTTATATGATTGCGTTTGGTCTGCAAGAAAGCACCGTATATGCGGCGATGGGCTATTTGCTCTTGCTTAACGCTTCGATTCTGGCGGTTTCCTTCCGCAAGCGGTGGCTCGTGATTCAGTACATAAGCTTCGCCCTGCACATGGCGACCATGGTGATTCTTATCGCCATAGCGGACAACACGGCGGCGTGCATGGTCTATTCGATCATCGCTTTCCTCATGTATCTCGGCATTACGCTTTACGTGCCGTTCAAGTATGGAACGAAGCTGTCCTGGTGGGATTTCAGCCTGTTGGCCCTCAATATGGTCATCAGTTGCAGCATCTTGTACGAACTGCTGGAGATTGCCGGCTGGGACGCTTGGCGCGGCGGGCTGGCGCTGCTCTTTTGCCTCGCCAATCTGGGGCTTGCCCGGTTGTCGCGCAAATATCTGCCGCAGGAAAAGGAAACGCGCCTGTTGTTCTATGTGACTTCACTTACGTTTTCCCTGCTGGTTGTTCCGTTCCAGTTCGGCATTCGCTATATGTCGCTGGCTTGGCTGGTTGAGGGGCTGCTGCTGTCGGTCATCGGCCATCTTTACCGTTACAAGGGGCTGGAACGGATCGGCTGGGGAATTATCGGCCTTTGTGCGGGCGCCTTTATCCTCATCGACTCGATGATCAGTCTGTTCGGCTTCGATTCGCTGGATTTCGCCTGGAAATATACATTTATTTCCCTGGGGCTTCTGGCGCACACGTTATTTTATGCCTTCCGTCTGCAGGATGAAGGGGATGCCCGGCGGTACAACCCGGCGGATCGGTCGATGCTCCGTACGATAAAATACGCCGCGTTAGTGAATATCTGGCTTTACCTGGTTTACGAGACGGGCCGGATTTACAATCATGTTATGCCGGTATGGTCGGATCTCTACGAGTTTTACAGATTGCTTCTGATCACTGCGGTGACGCTCGTCTTGGCCTATGGTTTCTCCAAGGCTTCCTTCCTGCAGGATCGGTTCGTCAAAACCTATGTCCGGTTCCTTTACGGCATGGGATATCTGGTATGCGTCGCGTTGACGATGACGGTCCCGGCTCTGCAAGAGGTGTCTCATTACAATTCGGCCCAAAACTATATCTCCATTGTGATTTTGATTGTGTTCAATCTCATGGTGTTCTTCAGCGGCCGCGACCTGATCTCCGGCTTGCTGGAGCCCCATCCGAAGCAGCGGGAATGGTATCCGATCATTCTGGGGGTATATCTGCTTGGAATCATTACAGCCTTCCTGGCCGTCCAGTTCCATTTGGGCGATATCGGCTGGCTGTTCAGTCTGGTGTACTTGCTGCTGGCGATCGGTTATATCGCCTACGGGTTCCGCTATAAGTATTTGCACATCCGGCGTGTCGGTTTGGGACTAACTTTGCTGGCGACCGGAAAAATGCTGCTCTTCGATCTGGAATTGATGACGACAGCCAGCAAAATCGCTGCTTATTTCAGCTTCGGCATGGCCTTGCTGGGAATATCCTTTATTTACCAGAAGGTATCGAACAAAATGGCGGCGGAGGAAGCCGAACAAGCGAAGCCGTGGGAGGAACGGGAGGAGACTCATCGTGGTTAGGAGCTTCAAGTCAAACTACGGGCGTTGCATTCGCTCTTTGCTCGTTTTGTTGCTGCTTCCGGGGGCCGTGCTTTTGGCGGCCGGATGCTCGCAAGTTCAGGAAACGAAGGGGGAGGCCGCTGCGAACCGGGCCGCGGTCCCTGTGTCCGGTACGGTTCAGAAGGTGGAGGGAACCGACGCCGGGGTGAAGGCGGAGCCGTCTCCCGTTGTGCCCGGCCGGTATTTGATTGCCGGCTACAGCCCGGCTAATATGGGTGAGGCCAAAGTCGAGGCTTTGCCGGAGAGACGGGACGGATATCACTTGAGCGTATCCGTAGTCAGAGGCTACAGCCACCATAGCGGATCGCTGGAATTCGATTTTGTCTGGGATCCCGAGATGTCGCTATATAAGCCGGTTGAATCGGAGTATAAGGATATTACTTTGAAGTTTACGGAGAACTCGTTAACCTTGGATTATCCGGGCAAAGAGTACGGCGGCTTGAATGCCGAACCCAAGGGGACTTACTATTTGTCGAGTGCGAGCGGTGCGGACGCGCCGTTCCTGACCCGGCTGTACGATCTGGTGGATCTGAAGGCCGCGTACCGGGGAGGGAATAGCGAGGTGTTTTTCTATGAGCTGGACGATACGCGGAAATTGCTTCTGATACGTTCTTACGGGACCGAAGATAAGGAAGTGGTCAGTGAGGAGCACTTGGCGCTACTGGATACGGCATCGGACGAATTGAAGAACCTGGGGGAAGCAGCCCCTTATCAGGTGGCGGATAACCGCGAACGACTGAAGTCCTTGGGAGCGGATGAGGACCTGATCTATCAGGTGCTCCGCAAAACGTATTTCGACCGGCTGCTTGAACTGGAGATGAAGAAGTTTGATGCTGGAGAACCGGGATTCCGGGACGACGAGAACTACAAGTTGAGCGAAAAAGAAGCGTTCTATATCGCAACCGGTATGGAGGGGACGACCCGTTACACCAAGAACATGCGGGATCAGAACGATATCGGATCGATCTTCATCATCGAGGTGGACAGTGCGGATAAGAACGTGGTAACCGTCCATTTCTATGAAGCCGTCCGCAACAGCGAAGAGGATGAGCATACCGCTACCAGCGACTGGCTCGAGGTGAACCGCTCCACCGGCAGAGTAAGCAGCGATTTGTTTGACTGATAGCGAAGTCTCGCTGAAGCCAAAGCAGCCTGATGCAGAGGACGTTAAAGCCTCTGGGTCAGGCTTTTTTGCATGATGTAAATAAAGGTAAAATATTCAATTACAATAGACCCATTTAATAATATAATAGTTTTGAACTATTCGATTTTAAAATTTTTAGGATAAACGACTAGTCGGATCGGGGGATTTTTCAATGAATCGAATCAAGAGTCGGGGGCCGGGCGGGGTCGTCTGGAAGTCCCTACTTGCCTTCCTCTTAACGGTGCAGTTTGTACTGGGAGGCTTTTGGCCTGTTGAGCAGAGGGCGCAGGCTGCGGCTTCCTATCCGTTTATAGGCGAAATTCGCCTGTTCCCGTATAACACGGGAGTTAACGGGTGGATCTATTGCGCGGGCCAGGAGCTGCCGATTGCGGGGAATCCGGCCTTGTTTTCCATACTGGGGAACAAATTTGGCGGTGATGGCGCACGCACATTTGCCGTGCCGGATCTGAGGGGGTATGAACCGCTTCAAGGTACGGGCTACTATATGGCCGTGCAAGGGGCTTACCCGAACTATGAGGATGCCGATCACGGAGAGCAGCGGGAGCTGGGGGAAGTCCGAATATTCCCCTTCTATCCGGGACGCTATCTTCACGGATGGCTGCCCGCCGATGGCGGAACGCATATTGTATCGGAGTATCCCCAACTGGCGGATATGCTTGGGAATCGGTTCGGGCCACGGGTGGATCCGCGGTTCTTCCAGCTTCCGGCCATAGAGGCTCCGCCCTTGGTTGACGACCAGGGCCGTCAAGCGTTGTCGTATTACATAGCTACCTCAACCACTTCGTCATCCGCCGAAGATACCGACTATTTTACCGGGGAGCTTGTGGCGTTCCCGATGGGCTGGGCGGGAGCTCCGTGGGCGGAAGCGGATGGCCGTACGGTGCCGAATGCGGGAAATGAGGACCTGCGGGGCTTAATGAACGGGTTATACGGGGAGGGGGCGGATTATTTTAAGCTGCCGGACCTGCGCAATAATCCGCAAGCTTTGACCTATTATGTGGTCGGAACGGGTGTCCCTCCGGTTCGCGCGTTTAAGCTCCCCGTGCCTCAGCCGGACGGGTATGCCGTCGCTCCGGACAGTACGCTCGGCGTTAATCGCCAAAACGGAGTCCTAAGCAACGATGCGGATGCGGTTACGGCCAAAATCATGGATTCGCCTTCGCATGGAACGATCCAGTTCAAGAAGGACGGCTCCTTTACTTACAGGCCGACCGTAAGCTATACAGGTACGGATGCGTTTACCTACATCGCCAGCAACGATAACGGAAGCAGCGCGAAAACGACCGTCACCCTGACGGTCGGGGAATTGGAGCCGACCATCAGCGGGGTCACGGACGGCGGGAATTACCGAAGCGATGTGATCATTCGGTTTGAGAACGGGACCGGCCAGTTGAACGGCCGGGCTATCACCAGCGGAAGCGTGGTAAGCGAGGAAGGAGCGTACCGGCTGGTTGTGACGTCCACTATATCCGGTATGTTTGTCAAAACGGTCCAGTTTACGATCGACAAAACGCCGCCGGTGATTTCGGGGGTTACCGAAGGAGCGACATATAATTCAAACGTCACCATTCATTTTGACGAAGGCACGGCCCTGTTGAATGGCGCTCCGTTTCCGAATGGCGGGACGGTGAGCGGTGAGGGTCAGCACCGGCTGGAGGTAACCGATGCGGCGGGGAACAAGTCTACGGTGAATTTCATGATCGACTCGGTTCCTCCGATCGTGTTCGGTGCCGTTGATCAGGGGATTTACAATTCCGATCGAACGATCACGTTTAACGAGGGATTCGCGGTATTGGACGGGAGTCCCTTTACAAGCGGCGGTGTGGTAAGCGGGGAAGGGGTGCACACCCTTGTCGTAACCGATGCCGCAGGCAATGTCACAAAACTGCAATTCACGATCGACAAGACTCCGCCTGAGGTAAACGGTGCTGCCGAAGGCGAAAGGTATAACGCTGCCGTTACGATAACGTTCAACGAAGGGTATGGCCGTTTGGACGGGGAGCCGTTCGCAAGCGGCGGAACCGTAGCAACGGAGGGCGTCCATAAGCTGGAGGTGACCGATGCGGCGGGAAACAAGACCACGGTGAATTTCACCCTGTATTATCCGCGGATCGTTACCTTCGACAGCAGCGGCGGATCGCCTGTAGCCAGCCAAACGGTTAACTATCGGGAAGCCGCCGCCGTTCCGGCCGCTCCGGTCCGGGATGGCTTCCGTTTTGCGGGCTGGTTTGAGGATCGACTGTACGTGACGCCGTTCGACTTCTCGACCCTGCTGACGCAGAGCATCACGCTCTACGCCAAATGGATCGACGTTGCCGGACCGGTGCTCGTTTCGTCGTCACCGGCAAGCGGCGCGCGGGATGTTCCGGTTACCGCCGCGCTGGAGTTCGGCTTTGACGAACCGGTAACCCCGGTGGCTGGGAAATTCATTCGGCTGACCCGGCAAAGCGACGGCGCGTTGGCGGACCGGATTCCAACGGAGGATGCGGTAAACCTCGGCGGGAACCGATACCGAATCGACCGGAGCGTCTCACTCGAATATGACACGGCCTATGATGTGGAGATCGAACCGGGGGCTTTTGTTGACGCGGAGAATAACGGATATGCGGGAGGGCCCGGGCCGCAAGGCTGGAACTTTGTCACCGAACGCGAACCTGTGGCGGCACCGGCCGCTCCAACGGACTTGGCGGCGATTCCAGGTAACGGAACGGTTTCTCTGAACTGGAGTACGGTGACGGGGGCCACGTATTACGAGATTTATCAAGGAACGGCACCCGGGGATTACGGGGCCCTCCCGGTCCATACTGTAACGGACGCCGTATACACTGCGACGGGGTTGAGCAGCGGAACGACCTATTATTTCGCGGTAAAAGCGGGGAATGCGGGAGGAACAAGCGCTTACTCCAATGAGGCGGCAGCGACGCCTACGGCTCCGGAGCCGCAGGGCAGCGCGGATTTAAGCGGTCTCTTGATTTCGGACGGAATTCTGACCCCCGGCTTCGATCCGGCCGTTACACATTACGCGGTCCGTGTTCCGTCCAGTCTGACGCATATGGCGATAACGCCTGTCGCGGCGGACCCGCTTGCACGGATCACGGTGGCGGGGGCGTCTGTACCGTCCGGAGAAAGCTCGCCGCCTTTGGGCTTAAACATAGGTGTGAATTTTATAGAAATCCGCGTTGAGGCGCAGGACGGCGGAACGAAGACTTACGACATTACCGTCACCCGGGAAAAAGAGGCCCCGCAGCAGCCTAACCCGAATCCGGGTTCCGGTTCAAACGGCTCCGGCTCATCCTCGGGGAGCGGCTCTGGCGGAGCAAACCCGGGAACTCCGGCTCCTGCACCGTCCCGGCAAGCACAGCTGGAGGTACGGGTCAACGGGCTGGCTTGGCAAGAACCGATCGGCAAAGCGACTATGCTGCAACAAGAAGGGACAGCCCTTTGGTCGGCCGAACTGAACTCCGAGAGCTTGGCGAAGCTTCTGGCCCGTTCGGGTCCGGAGGCGGTCATCGAGATCAGCGCCCCTGAAGAGGCGGAGGCCGCAGAGGTGCTGTTGGAGGGCCGGACCCTGCTTGCTTTGGCGGATAACAAAGCGATTTTGTGGGTTCGCACGCCTATAGGCCATTACCGGTTCCCCGCCGCCGTGGCGGATTTGGAGGCGGGAGCACGGGAATCGAACGTAAAAATCTTCATTGCGAAAGGCGGTCCGATCGAGCAGGTCGCCATGCAAAGCGCCGCTAACCGGGAAGGGTTCACTCCGGTGGGAAGCCCGGTGAATTTTACGGTCACGGCATCTTTGGCGGGGACTACCGTCTCCGTCGAGCGGTTCGGCTTCTACATGCGGAGGGAGCTTCCTCTGCCGGAAGGCGTCAAAGCGGACAGCGTGACTGGTGCGGTAGTCGTGGAGCCGAACGGTACGGTGTATCCGGTACCTTTCTATATCGAAGAACACGACGGCGTCAAGTTCGCCGTCATCCATAGTCTCACGAACAGCACTTACGCGCTGGTCGGAAAAACGGCCGCCTTCGCGGATATGGAGCATCATTGGGCCGGTGCCGCGGTGAACGGCCTCGCTTCCAGACTGATCGTCCGCGGTGCCGACCCGGCGCATTTCCAGCCGGACAGGACCGTTTCCCGCGCGGAGTTCGCGGCGATGCTGATCCGGGCGCTGGGCTTGAACGATCGGGGCGGCGAGGCCGCCGGGTTCAAGGACGTCGCCGCCGCCGACTGGTTCGCCGGGGCCGTAGGCCGGGCAACCGAATACGGCCTGATCAAGGGCTATGAAGGAGGCGTATTCGGGCCGTCGCGGACGATTTCGCGTGAAGAGGCGATGGTCATGATCGGCCGGGCTGCGGAGCTCACAGGAATGGCGGCTCAGGCAGCGGACGGAACCGGCAACGCGGAAGGTTCGGCCGATGCGCCGCTCGCTGCTTTTGCGGATCGGGCTGACGTCAGCGATTGGGCGAAGCCTGCGGTAGCCGCCGCTGTCCGGCGGGGGCTCGCGGGCGGCAGCGACGGCAAGCTTCGGCCGCAAGACAGCATGACCCGGGCCGAGACCGCGGTCTTGATCGAGCGATTCCTGGTCCAGGCCGGTCTGATCGGGCGCGGCGAAGGCGCAAAATAAATGAAATCCCCCGGATTGGCGCGGTACAGCTATTAAGCTGGCCGGCTCGGTCCGGGGGATTTTTTATGTTATGAAACTTCACGGGCCGCGGAAACGTTTTACTAGTGGAGAAGATTGTACGGAAGAAAGGTAGCGTTGCCGCATGACCACATTGCTCATTGTAGAAGACGATATCAGTTTGAATAAAGGCATCGCGCTGACGCTCGCCCAGGAGGGGCTTGTCCTGGAGCAGGCCTATGATCTGGCCGGGGCGGAGGAGCGGTTGGCGCGGGGCGGGATCGACTTGATCCTGCTGGACGTGAATTTGCCGGACGGAAGCGGACTTGATCTCTGCGAAAAAATCAGGCGGACCTCGCAGGTACCGATCATCTTTTTAACCGCCAACGATATGGAGAGCGATATCGTGCTGGGGTTCGAGCTCGGCGGGGACGATTACATCACCAAGCCTTTCAGCCTGATGGTGCTGCGCTCCCGAGTCATGGCGGTACTGCGCCGGAGCCGGCCGTTCTACGAAGAGCGGTTGACGGCCGGCGACCTAATGCTCGATTTCGGCAGAATGGAATTCCGCAAGAAAGGCGTCAGCCTGTCCCTTAGCAAGACGGAACAGAAGCTGCTGAAGGTTCTGGTCTCGCATCCCGGCCAGGTCCTGACCCGGGAGCAGCTGATGGAACGGGTTTGGGACCGGGAGGCCGAATTTGTGGATGAGAACGCGCTGACGGTGACGGTAAAACGGCTGCGTTCCAAAATCGAGGACGAGCCCTCCGCCCCCGTCCATATCAAAACGGTTTACGGCCTCGGCTACACCTGGAACGCGGGAGAGCGGGAATGAATCGTCACCTTCCCCCAAAACCGCCCCGCCGGAGTAGGATTTATTCGATTTATGCAGGGGCATTCGTGCTTCTCATCGTCGGGTATATTGGAGCGGTCGCTTACTTTGCCGGGTTTGAACCGCGGGCGGGTTGGGCTTCGGTCTTGTTTGCCCTTCTGCTGCTGATGTTGGGGGGAGCGCTGGTACGAACCCTTAAGCGGGAGGCGGCCGACGAGATGGACACCCTTCATTCCATCATGGACGGGGCCTTGAGCGGGGGAACGCGCCGGATGGAATATACCGATACTCCCCTGTCTTCCTTCGAGCAGAAGATTCTCCGCTACATCGAGTTGTCGAGCAATCAGGAACAGAAGCTGGCTGCGGAACAAAACAGCATGAAGGCGCTCATCTCGGATATTTCGCATCAGACCAAAACACCGCTCTCCAACATTATTTTGTACAGCGGGCTGCTGGAGGAGGTTCCGGAGCTTAGGGATGAGGCGCGTCAGTACGTCGCCAGTATCAAGGAGCAGTCGGCCAAACTCGATTGGTTGATCCGTTCCCTCGTAAACCTGTCGCGTCTGGAGACCGGCATGATCGCCATTCAGGCCGTGTCGGCTCCTCTTATGCCCACCTTAACCCGTTCCGTCTCGCAAATTTACGGGAAGGCGGAAGAAAAGGGGATCGGCATTGAGGTGGAGTGCTTACCGGGCGTGACAGCCTGCCATGATCCGAAATGGACGGCGGAGGCCCTGTTCAATTTGCTGGAGAATGCGGTCAAATACAGTGACCCCGGCGGCAGCATTACGATGACGGCCCGGACGGGCGAAATGTTCGTCCGGATCGATATCGCGGATACGGGGATCGGGATTGAGGAGAGCGAATGGGCCGCCGTCTTCCGGCGGTTTTATCGCAGTCCCCGTACGGCCCGGTATGAGGGCGTCGGCCTTGGGTTATACGTGACCCGCCAAATTTTGACGGCCCAGGGCGGCTATATCAAAGTATCCTCCGTCCCTGGAGAGGGATCGGTATTCTCTGTTTTTTTGCCGGTGGAATGCGGGAGATGAATATGTCCATTCCGTTATTTTTCAGTCACCCGGATGTCAGTTTGGTTTGCTAGATTGAATTTGATCCAACAAAACTGCCGGTAACTGAAGGAGAGAAAGAGTATGCCGATTCTGCAAATTGATCATTTGAAAAAATACTATGGCCAAACCGAACCCGTCGTCAAAGCGCTCGACGGGATTTCGCTGACGGTGGAACGAGGCGAGTTCGTGGCGATCGTCGGCACAAGCGGAAGCGGAAAAAGCACGCTGCTGCACATGATGGGAGGGTTGGACCGGGCCACATCGGGCAAAGTGTTCGTCGGCGGAAACGATATTTTTGCCATGAACGACGAAGCGCTGACCATTTTCCGGCGGCGTTCGATCGGATTTGTGTTTCAACATTACAACCTTATTCCCATCCTTAACGTTTATGAGAATATCGTGCTCCCGATCGAGCTGGACGGCACGCGGGTCGACAAGGACTATGTGGAACGGATCATCAGGGCGCTCGGCTTGAAGGACAAGGTACACCAACTGCCGTCCCGTTTGTCGGGCGGACAGCAGCAGCGGGTGGCGATCGCTCGGGCGCTGGCGACGAAGCCGTCCCTCGTGCTGGCGGACGAGCCGACGGGGAACTTGGACAGCAAAACGAGCCAGGAAGTGATGATCCTGCTGAAGCAGGTGAGCGAGCAGTTCGGCCAGACGATCGTGATGATCACCCATAACGAGGATATCGCCCAGACGGCGGACCGGATCATCCGGATTGAGGACGGAAAGATTGCGATGCGTCCCGAGACCTCCGGCAAGCGGGGGGTGTAGGGGATGACGGGAAAAAATCATCCGGCCGGAGGAGCGGCGGTTTCCCGGCTGGCGGGCCGGAGTCTGCGGGGCAACCGGACGCGCAATTTTTTTGTGATCAGCGCTATCGTGCTGACGACCCTGCTGCTGACGTCCGTGTTCACGATGGCGTTCAACATCAACCGGTCGATGGAATTGACCCGGATGAAGACGTCCGGCGGCGATTTTCACGGCAGTTTCAAATATTTAACGCCGGATGAAGCGGAGCGGCTCGCCCGGCATCCTTCCATTAAAGAATTCGGGAAGGCGCTGCTTGTCGGTGATGCGGTAAACGAGGCGTTTCGCGGCACGCGCGTGGAGATCGACGCGATAGATCGGCAAGTCGCCGACCACAGTTTTATTCGTTTTGAGGATGGCGGTTTGCCGACGGGAAAAGATGAGATCGCGATGAACACCTGGGCTCTGGACCTGTTGGGCGTACCCCATCGATTGGGCTCCGAGATTGAGCTGGAGCTGGAGATCGACAAAAAGCGGGTGACGCGGAAGTTCACCTTGTCCGGCTACTACAAGGCGGACCGGTACGTCGCGATGTCCGGACTCGCCTTCGTTTCGGAGGCTTTTGCCAGGGACCAACTCTCCGGCATCGATCCGGAAATGACCCGTCGCAGCGGCACTTATACGAATACGACAAGACTGGACGTCATGTTTAACAACGCCTTCGGAATTGAAGGCAAAATCCATAAGGTGCTGGCCGATACGGGAATCAAGGCGGATTACGGGGTGAACTGGGCGTATACCAGCGTGGAGCTGCTGGAAAACCCGCTGGATTTGCTGCCGTACGCCGTGCTCTTGCTCATCATCATGCTGAGCGGGTATTTGCTTATTTATAATATCTTCCACATCTCCGTCGTCCGGGACATTAAATTTTACGGGCTTCTAAAAACCATCGGGACGACACCCCGGCAATTGAGGAGGATCATTACGATCCAGGCCAATCGCCTCTATCTTATCGCTTTGCCTGTCGGATTGCTGCTGGGCTATGGGGTAGGCTGCTGGATTACGCCGATGCTCACCCGTTTTACGGGAAACAAACTGGAGATGGCTTACTCCGCAAGCCCGTTAATTTTTGCCGGTGCGGCGCTCTTTTCCTACTTGACGGTGCGCATCGCCGCTAGTAAACCCGGCCGGGCCGCCTCTCGCATTGCCCCTGTCGAAGCGGTGAAATTTACGGGCCTGGGCGGCCAAGGGCGGAAAAAGTTCAAACGTTCCGCGGGGGGAGCCAAACTGAGCCGGATGGCGCTGGCCAATCTGTTCCGCCATAAGAAGAAATTATGGCTCATGCTGGCTTCCCTATCGCTCAGTCTGATTCTGTTCGGCACCGTTTACGCGCTAATCTCCTCGCTGAATGTAAACAAATACCTGAGCACCTTCATCGCGGGGGATTTTGTCGTGAAGGAATTGCCGGATACCAGCGGGGTGGTGTCGGGGACGGCGCTGACGGATGAGTTAACCCGATTGTTGGCCGGTACGGAGGGGATTACCGGGGTGGACAGGGTTTATTTTTCCTACGAGGAGATGGCACTTACCCCGGGGATGAAAACGATGCTGGCCCCGTTGGCGGAACAAGAGGCTCCCGAGTTTCCCGCATACTCCCATATCCTCGAACGAGGGTGGATTGGTACGCAGCTTTACGGGGTGGACCGGGGCTGGATGAACCAGATCCAAAAGGGAGACATCCTCGAAGGATCGTTGGATCGTGACAAGTTCATGACCGGAAAATATGTGCTGATTTCGGAAGCGTCGTTGAATGTCGAGGGGAAGTACGTTACCTATTACCATCCCGGTGATTTTATCCGGCTGCCGGGTTCGGAGCGGGAATATGAGGTCATGGCCCTCTTGAACGAGCAGGCGCTCTACGCGGCGGGAACCCAGGTTTACCCGGTCGGAGGGTTCAGTTGGTATCTTCCGGCGGATGAATTTACCCGGTCGGTGAAAGAGCCGAAGCTTCTCTCACTGACTTTGCATGCCGAGCAGGCCGGATTGGAGCAAGCGGGAAATGCCGTTCGGTCGCTGGTGGATGCCCATCCGGAGCTGACGATGAAATCGAGGGAGGATTACGTCGAAGAAATGCAGGGCTTTATTACGGTCTTTAAGACCGTTGGTTATGGGCTCAGTTTCACCATTGCGCTGATCGGCGTGCTGAATTACATCAACACGGTGATTACGGGGATTCTTTCAAGGCGGCATGAATTTGCCGTGCTGGAGAGCGTCGGCATGACCCGCAGACAGCTTCAAAGAACGCTCCTCTATGAGGGGGCGTACGGCACGCTGCTCGTAGGCGCCATTCTTGGAACGGCGGGGCTATATCTGATCTACAAGATCGGCAAGGGGATTTCCGACAATATGGCATTTATGGTATTCCGGATGTCCGTCTGGCCGATTTTATCCGCGATTCCGGTCCTGCTCGTCCTGTCGGCGGCCGTGACCCTGGCGGCCTACCGCTTGTTGACGAAAGCCACCGTCGTGGAAAGGCTGCGGGAAGCGGAGTGAGCGTAAAAATTTGGTAGTCATGTTGTCCATGGCTTCTGTATACTACTTTCAGGAGGAGATGAGCTTATCTTGAGTCGTTTTGAACAAATTAGCGAACATATTCATATCATGCACGCCGAACATGAGACGGATCGGCCGATTCTGGCCCACATCCGGGGCAGCCGGAAGAGTCTCCTCATGGACGCCGGGAATTCCCCCCAACATGCGGCGCAATTTCAGGAATATCTGCAAGAGCAGGGGCTGCCGAAGCCGGACTATTTGGTGCTGACCCACTGGCATTGGGACCATACCTTTGGGCTTCCGGCCTGGGACGTGCCGGTGATGGCTCAACGGATCACAGCGCAGACGCTGCGTTCCCTGGCGGATCTCGAATGGTCCGATGCGGTGCTGCGGCGCTTGTCGGACGAGGGTGTGATCAGCGACCGCACCATTTCCGACATGAAGGGCGAGTACGGGGATATCGCCGATATGCGGGTGATCGTGCCGGACCTGCTCTTTGCGGACGGTCTGGATATCGACCTGGGCGGCGTCACCTGTTCGGTAGAGCATGTGGGCGGTGACCATGCGGAGGATAGCTGCTTTCTTTACGTAAAAGAAGACAAGACGCTGTTTCTCGGCGACGCGTTGGGTCCATCCGTGTATGGCGGTCCCTTTTCCTATACGCCGGCCCACTTTTTGAGACTCATCTCCAAAGCTTACAGCTACGGTGCGGAAATTTACGTGGAGTCCCACGGCGTACCGACGAAAAGGCAGGCCTTCCACGACGATATCGGAAGGTGGGAACAGTTTGCACGGATCGTGGAGCGTTTTGGGGAGGACCCGGATGCGGTTTCCCGCGGGATGTGCGACTACCTGCAAACGGAAAGTCTGCCGGACGAGTTTCAAAGCGCGATGGATTATTTTATGGCGGAGTTGCGCCGCAAGCCCGACGGCATTGTAAAATAAGTCATTTTCTGGACTATAGTCGGGGAAACTCCCCGACGCCTGCCCGGTTTCGTTCACCTTGAACTTTTATATACTAATTATCGGATAGTGAACGGAAGAAGCGGGAGGTTACGTCAAATCGGTGGAAAGGCAGGTAGCTCGTCTTGAGAGATTTGAAGATCGTCATCCTGACCGCCGGATATGGGAACGGCCATATTCAGGTGTCCCGAACACTGCAGCAGTCTTTTTACCGGCGCGGGATCGGCAATATCAGCATCGTGGACCTTTACCAGGAAGCGCACCCCGGGATGAACTCCATCTCCCGCTATTTGTACCTATGCAGCCCGTATTTTTCGTCGTATGGTCTGGACTATTACGGCTGGAGTTATTACGCCACCCGGAATGCGAAGACGAACAGCGCGTTTGCGAAATGGAGCGGGTGGCTCGGCGTAAAGAAATTCGTCGCCATTCTGAAGGAGCTGCGGCCGGATGCCATCATCTGCACGTTTCCCTTCGGGGGGATTTCCGAGACTTTGAAAAAGAACGGCATCCACGTTCCCTGGTTTACGGTTGTCACCGATTTCAGTTTGCATAACCGCTGGCTGCTTACCCGCTCCGACCGTTTTTACGTAGCGACGGAGGATTTGAAAACGGAGATGGTGCGGCGCGGAGCCGATCGCGATGCGATTACGGTGACCGGCATTCCGGTTCGCGAACCGTTTTGCACGCCGGCTTCGCCAAAATCGGAACAGCCCCGGCCCCGTACCATTCTCATTTTAATGGGAGCCTACATCCCTCTCCCGAATATTCAGTTGGTGATCGCGAAGCTGCTGGCGCTGGAGAACGTACGGGTCGACATCGTCTGCGGCGGAAACGACAAGATGAAGCGGAGGCTGGAGCGCCGGTTCGCCGGGAATGATCGGCTGCGCCTGTTCGGGTATGTCGAGGAGATTCACGAGCGGATGCGGCGGGCTTCCTGTGTGATTACGAAAGCGGGAGGAATCACGCTGTCGGAGGCGATCCAAATTCGCACGCCGATAGTCGTCTACCGGCCTTTTTCCGGACAGGAATTGGAGAACGCCCGGTATCTTGAGCGCAAGGGAGCGGCGTCGGTCGCCTCGAGCGTGGGTGAACTGGTGGAGCGGGCCCGCGAAATTCTGGATTCCGAAGAAAAAAGAAACGAGATGATCAGGCAATACGAAGCTCTCGCCGTAGGGCATGCCTCCGATACGATTGTAGAGGATGTACTGCGTACGGTGGCGGAGCAGCCGGTCAGAGCCGGAGAGGAGTACCGCCGTCAGGTTGTTTGCATCGGCGGACCGCTGGCCGAGGATGATGAACCAGATAAATATGGAGTATAGGAGAGTCTAATGAATTTATGAAGCGTTCAGTAAAATCCGCATGGCGGAGTCAATTTTCTCCTTCTTTTCTGCATCGTTCAGCCATTTTGTTTTTGACCGAAATGGCCCGCAGCGCTTTTCTGATTTCTTTTCTTCCCGCCTTTGCGAAAGAGCGGCATATTACGTTGGCCGCCGTGGGAATCGCCATCTCGGTGCATTATTTGGCCGACACCTTGATCAAGGTCGTGGCGGGATACGTGCTTGACCGGTTTCCGGCCCGGCTGATCTTGAATTTGTTCCTGCTGTTAGGCCTGCTCGGTTTGCTCGTCTCCTATGGCGTGAGCGCCCCTTGGGCCATCATCCTCGGGGCCGGGTTGATCGGCATCGGGGTATCTCCCGTATGGCTGCTGTGCCTTTCGCAAATTCAGGAGGACAGCCGGGGCTCGCAAATGGGTTCGGTCTATACGATCTGGCTGGTATCTCTCGGGCTCGGTCCGGTCGCGGTCAACTTTTTGATCGACCGGAGTTATGAGCTGTCGTTCTGGCTGCTCGCCGGATTATGGTGTGCCGGCTGGCTGCTGGCGGCCGTGATTAAGGTCGAATTCCCGTCCGCCAGTCAAATTGCCGCGATTCCGTTCAGGCAGCAGATGCGGGAGATGAAGAACAAGCTTACGCAAATG
This sequence comes from Paenibacillus sp. alder61, assembly GCF_020179875.1. Classification (NCBI taxonomy): domain Bacteria; kingdom Bacillati; phylum Bacillota; class Bacilli; order Caryophanales; family Paenibacillaceae; genus Paenibacillus; species Paenibacillus sp. alder61. Next base: position 149,706 of record NZ_JAIUDG010000008.1, on the reverse strand, counting down.
AAGCCGCTCGTTCCCGGCATGATCGTACAGACGATGGCCGCGGGACTGCTGGTGCCGGTGCTGCCGAGCTTCGCTTCGGAATATCTTGCGCTGGATTATTCGGGATATTCCATCGTGCTGATGGCCGGCGGAGCGATGACCGTGCTCCTGCTGATTCCGATGGGCCGTCTCGCCGACAAGTGGGGCCACAAATGGCTGCTGATCGTCGGCTTCGGGGCTTTGGCCGCCTGCCTGGGCTTGCTCATTTACTCCCGGCAGATGTTCAGCACGATGCTCCTCGCGGTCTGCCTCGGTGCCGCTTATGCCGCCGTGCTGCCGGCCTGGAACGCGATACTGTCCTACTTCGTCCCGGCCGAGCAAAAAGCGACGGGCTGGGGCGTTCTCTCCGGAATTGAAGGAATCGGCGTTATCATCGGGCCGATGCTCGGGGGATGGATGGCGGAAAGCTTCGACGCTACGGTGACGGTGGGCATCAGCGCCATCCTGCTGTTTGCGATTATGATATTTTACTGGATTCGGCCGGTCAGTTCATACAAAACCGCCGGACAAAAGGCAGGACAGCCGCACTAGCCGCCCGCCTGTTATAAAGTTTGCTTCCGCTTGGAGTGTTGGGACATGAAAAACCGTTATTATCTTAGGATGCGTGAATATGACAACCGGCTGTTTCTGTGGTGCAACCACAGATTGCGAAACCGCTGGCTGGATGGGTTCCTCAAAAAATTCACCCACATGGGCAGCGCCGCCTTCACCATTGGCTGCGTCCTGTCCGTGATTCTGTTTGCGGAAGGCCCATGGCGGCGAACCGGCTGGCTAAGCTTGATCGCTTTGACGGTGAGCCATCTGCTCGCCGTGCTGATCAAGAATACGTTTCAGCGCGTCCGGCCCTACAATGCCCTGGCGCAGGCCCAAATCGCCATTCTTCCGCTGAAGGACTATTCCTTCCCGTCGGGGCACACGACGGCGGCGTTCTCCGTCGCGATTCCTTTTCTGTTCGTGGCTCCGGGTCTGGCGCAAATCCTGCTGCCGCTCGCGTCGATCGTCGGCCTGTCGCGGATATACCTGGGCGTGCACTACCCCTCCGACTGCCTGGCCGGTTGCTTCCTCGGCTCGGGGACGGCCCTGCTGGTCGTGCTGGGGGCGGCATGAGTTGATGGACACCCGTTGTTGGCGCTGTCTCCACAGTGGGGCCGATAATCCGGCGGCCGCCGGGAGGTTGCGCATCGATGTCGATGCCGAGACGCCTACGAGGCGCCAATAGAAAAAAGCCTGCAAATTTGCAGGCTTTTTCCTATTACCTAGGGGCGAAACCGGACCGACCGGCCTACGCCGCGCCCTGTTTACGCTCGGCGCCATAGCTGATCGCGCCAAGAATCAACGCGAGGCTGACGAGCAGCGAGCCGATCCACGGCAGCGACGTCAGGCCCAGGTGGGTAATGGCCAGCCCGCCGATAAAGGCGCCGGCGGCGTTCCCCAGGTTGCCGGCCGAGTGGCTGGAGGTGGAGGCGAGGGCGGGCGCCGCCTGGGCCAGGCTCATGATGCGCACCTGAAGGCCGGGCATGACGCCGAACGAAGCGACGCCCCAGAAGAAGATCGTGATGACCGCCAGAACCGGGCTTTGAATCGTGAAGGTGAAGACGCCGAGAAGAACGGCTACCATCAGATAAAGCCCGAGCAGTGACGGCATCAGCTTCCAGTCCGCCAGGCGTCCACCGAGGATATTGCCGATCGTCACGCCGAAGCCGAAGATCACGAGAATCCAGGTCACGCTGTGCTCGGCGAAGCCGGTAATATCCTGAAGCAGCGGGGCGATGTAAGTAAAGACGGCGAACAGACTCGTGTTGCCGAGCGCCGCGATCAGCAGGAACAGCAGCAGTTTCGGGCGCAGGAGCGAGCGAATCTGCTGGGCCATCCCGCTGGGCGCTTCCTGGCGCAGCCGCGGCACGAACAGCAGTATGCCGGCCAAGGCGATGACGCCCATGATCGCGATGGCGCCGAAGGAGGCACGCCAGCCCATCTGCTGGCCGACGAAGGTGCCGAGCGGGACGCCGACGATGTTGGCTATGGTCAGGCCGGCCATCATGATCGAGACGGCGCCGGCGCGCTTCTCTGGCCGGACGAGGCCGGCGGCGATGACGGCCCCGACGCCGAAGAACGTGCCGTGGGTCAGCGCGGTCAGAATGCGCGCCGCCATGAGAACCGTATAATTCGGAGCAAATACGGAGATGCCGTTGCCCAAGATGAACAATATCATCAGCAGGCAGAGCAATCCTTTTTGCGGGATACGTTGGGTGAGCAGCGTCAGAATGGGGGCGCCGATCGCTACGCCCATGGCGTAAGCCGTGATCAGCTGCCCGGCGGTGGAGATGCTGACATGCAGATCAGCCGCCACATTCGGAAGCAAGCCCATGATGACGAATTCGGTCATGCCGATGGCGAACGAACCGACCGTCAGCGACAGAAGCGCGACGGGAAACGGTTCTTTTTTTGTGGAGGCCGCAGCCTTAGTTTCGCTAAGAGCGGGTGTGGATGTAGAATTCATGTTGTACAACCTTTCTGAAGAGCGGGTCTTCCCAATATTGTAGGCCGTTCAGGATCAAGGCCCCGATGCAGCGTGATTTTGTCGAATTATATAGGTTGAACTATGGATTTGCATATTAGACAGCGGCGTGAAGCGTTCTTTTCACGCTCTTGATCTACAACTAGATGTTTGGTTTGAATTAAAGGGAAAACCTCCCGTTAATTTGGTACATATGCGGCTGTAGAGGCGAATTAGCTGGAGAACCTCCCGTTAATTCGCCCGAAATTGTGTATTTCGGCAATAGGTCCGCGAATTAGCTGGAACTTTTCCAGCTAATTCTGATGGAAAAGCCAAGAGCGGTAAATTAACAGGATATTTTCCAGTTAATGATGTAGACTCCGACGTAGCCGATACCCTTTGACAGCGGTGGGAAATAAACAAGGGTCTTTTCCGGTGTGATTTTGTCGAATTTGGCTTATCGGAACCGAATAGCGGCTTTTTAGGCTCTTATTTTTGGGAAAAAGCGATCGAAACCCTGACTTTGGGTCGGTACAAGGCCAATAAGGGCCTCTTTGACCACTAGCGTTGCATTAACCCGAAGGGTCTAATGGCCGTAATCGCCTCCCTTTGAAGCCGGGCGGGTGGATAGGGGCCATTTGAGGCGTGATTTTGTCGAATTCGTCCCTTCGGTGAGAAATAGCGGTCTTTTGAGGCCTTATTTTAGGGAAAAGCGGGCCAAAACCTGATTTTTGGACTCGCACCAGAGCAATAAGGCCCTTTTGGGCCGTTATTTTTTCCGAAAACGCAAATTGGCCCAAAATAACGGCCCAAAACGCCGCTATTATAACGGGCGGCAGCTGAGACTGCGGATAGCAGCACCCATATCAGTTTTAATGCAGCGCCGATGACTCAACTAACATTCAACTTATACAGCTACTAATTATTAGGTTTAAATCGCATAAGATCAAGGGTTAATTTCGCCCGTTGTCCTCAAAATTAAATGTAACCGCTTGCCCTGTAAAAAAGAGCCTCAGCCCACCCCAAGGTGAGTCGGAGGCTCTTTCAAACTTACAGCGCGTCGCCATTGCTCTCGATCACCGATCGATACCAATAACCGGAATCCTTGATGGTTCGTTTGCCGTCGCTATAATCGACATGCACGAGACCGAAACGCTCGTGGTAACCCTCGGCCCACTCGAAGTTATCCAGGAGCGACCAGCAGAAGTAGCCCTTCAGCGGCACGCCGTCAGCGGCGGCCCTGCGGTATTCCCGCAGGTAACGGTGGAGGAAGTCGATGCGCTGCGTATCATGGACCTTCCCGTCCAGGCTGACCCAATCCATGCTGGACAGGCCGTTCTCCGTAATCATGATCGGAAGCCCGTATCGTTCGTGGAACAGCTTGGGTCCCCAATACAAGGATTCCGGGGTCACCGTCCAGCGGGTCATGGTTTCGGGATGGCCCGCCGCGTTGCCGATGACCTCGGGCTGTCCGTCCGCTCCTTTTTGCACCGGGGTGCCGTGGTAAATGTTGAGACCCAGAAAATCAAGCGGCTGGCGGATGATGTCCATATCGCCGGATTGGAACTTCGGCAGCCAAGGCTCGAACATACGTAACCCGTCCTCGGGATACTTCCCGAAAAAAACGGGATCCATATACCACGTATTCATCCAAAACGTAGGTTCCGTAATACCGAACGTCCGCTCCCGGGCCGCCTCGATATTCTCCGGCGTCGGCGTGACGGGGTACGAGGTGATACCGACCGGGGCATAAGCGATTTCGCAAGGCTGCTTGGAGGTCTGCCGCAGCGCCTGAACCGCCTTGCCGTGCGCAAGAAGCGAGTTGTGCACCGCCTGCAGCCATTCGGCGGGCCCGAGCTTCAGGCCCGGGGCATGGGTGCCTGTAAAATGGCCGAGTCCCAGGTAGCACTGCGGTTCGTTTTGCGTGAACCAGTGCTTGACCCGGTCGGACAAGCGCTCGGCGACCGTCCGCGTATACTCGGCAAACCAGTCGGAGCTGTCCGGGTGAAGCCATCCGCCTTTTTTAAACAGCTCATGAGGATAGTCCCAATGAAATAGAGTCACATAGGGAGCGATGCCGTTCTCCAATAGCTCGTCAACCAAACGATCATAGAATTCCAGCCCTTTGTCGTTGATGCGGCCCGTCCCTTCCGGCAATACCCGCGGCCACGAGATGGACATGCGATAAGCTTTTAACCCGAGTTCCTTCATGATCCGAACGTCTTCTTTATAACGATGGTAGTGATCGCAGGCTATCTCCCCGGTATGCCCGCTTTTGATAAAACCGGGAATCCCGGAGCACATATCCCATACGGATAATCCTTTTCCGTCCTCCCGGGCCGCTCCTTCGATTTGGTAGGCCGCCGTGGCCGCCCCCCAGACAAAATCGCGTTGGAAGCTCATGCTCAAACCCCCTTCTTATTTACTTGTTATTCCTAAATTATAGATTAGATAATAACAAATGAACATCCATCCGGGAATGATGTCGAACCCGGGGAAAGGGTGGCGATAGGTTAGAACACAGGGGTAAGGATCTGCGAAATTCGTGGGATCTACTGCCTTTGCGGGGATAGGGTTTCCTAAAAAAAGCCGTTAGATACTGGATGCTCCGGTCTGACCGGAGGTACAATAGCCTCATATTACCTATGCGAGGAGAACGTGTCGTCTATGATAAACCGCCGCAGTAAGTTTTTTCGTTATTGTCTTGCCCTCCTAACCGCCGCTTTGATGTTACATGTTTACAGTCCGTCGGGAGCCGCGGCCCCGAAACGGGCGGACTCTTGCGGGGTCGGCTGCACCCGTTACGACGTCGTAGTGGTCGGCAGTGAGATCGAAGGGGTGCTGCTGGCCAAATCCGCCCATGATCTCGGATTAAACGTGCTGATTTTAGACCCGCGCAGCAAGCCGGGCGGAGAGTTGATCCAAGGCCAGATGCTCGTTCTGGACGAGCCTAACGACAACAAGAAGCGGAGCTTGGTGCAAGGCGAATTGAAGACCTTGTACGACGGCTATAAAGCGGGATCGGTCCGCAAGCCGGCCGCCTTTGAGCGCTACTTCAACCGGCTACTCCGGGGGATTCCCCTGAAGAGCGGGATTGCGATCGAAGCGGTGGAAACCTCGCCGCGGGAGGAAGGAAAGCCGGGGAGGTCGTTGAAGTCGCTGAAGTCGCTGACATACCGGACAACAGAGGGGTCGAAGTACACGGTGCAAGCGGAGTATTTTGTCGAGAACACGGATTTCAATGCATTGACCGGAAAACTGAACGGCAGGCGGATTCCGGGCATGGAAAGCCTGTATAAAGGCAAGAAACCCGATTACATGGCGGCGACGTATATGCTGAAGTTTAAAAATATCGATTGGAAGGCGCTGCACCAGGCCGTTCTAGACGATTACCCGCTGACCCATGTCCGTGAAAAATACGGCTCCAACACCTATGTCGACTGGGATTTTGCCACCGGATTCAGCAATTTGACTTATAACTATAAGCCCCGGGACAGCCAACTGATGCTGCGCGGTCTCAATGCGACCTATCAGCAGGACGGCGAGGTTATCATCAACAGTTTGCTGATCTACGATGTGGATCCGGCCGACCCGAAGTCCGTTGCGGCGGCTGTGGCGAAAGGAAAGGCGGAGGCCCCTTATATTTTGGAGTATTTGCGCAAACATATTCCCGGCTTTGCCAAAGCAAAGCTGAACGGATACCCGGAATATTTGTACATTCGAGACTACAACCGGTATGAGACGGAATACGTGCTGGATTATCCGGATCTCATGTCCGGCCGGATGTTTTGGGACAATGTGACGATCGGCGGCTATCCCGTCGATTTGCAGGCCACGCGGATCGTCAAAAAAGGGATCGGTTACGGAAAGCCCGACCGGTACGGCATCCCGCTGCGCTCTTTCGAGTTGAAGAACTATGACAATGTGCTGGTGGCGGGCAAAAATGTCGGTGCCGCGATCAAAGCCTACGGCAGTGCGCGTATTATCCCTACCACGGCGCTGGCCGGAGAAACCATCGGCATTATCCTTGGCCGTGAGCTCAAGGACGGCAAGCGGCTGCATGAGCTGACCCCGGCCGATTTTAAACGGATTCACCGCTATCTGGAGAAGGAGTATCATATCCGGTTGGCCCGCTGAATCTCCGATCCTCCGGGTTCAATCAGGTACGCGGACCAAGCCTCATGCAAGCGTTGGATGCCTTCGTCAATGAGCTCCGCGGGGATGCCTCCGAAACCGACCATAAAGCGTTTTTGGTCGGTTTCGGTTTTTTTGTGCCAGAAGAACGCCGCCGATGCGACCCTGACCCCCGCCTCCCCGGCCAATCGGAGCAGCTCCGCTTCGCTCAGGCGGGAGCGGATTTCCAGCACAAGGTGCAGCCCCGCCCCGTCGCCCAAAATGGCGGCCCGGCCGCCGAAGTGCTTTTGAATGGAGGCGGTCAACAGCACGTTTTTCTTGCGATATAAATTACGCATTCTGCGCACATGTCTTTCGAAGTATCCCCCTTGGATGAACTGCTCCAGAACCCGCTGATGGATTCGCGAGGCGGAAGCTTCGAACATGAGATTCCGCCGCAGGTCATGATACCGGGCAACCAAATGTTCCGGAAGCACCATGTAGTGAATGCAGAAATCGGGCGCCAATACTTGCGAAAAGCCGCCCAGATAGATCACATGGTTGTTCGCCACGAGTCCTTGCAGCGAGGGAATCGGCCTGCCTTGGTAGCGGAATTCGCCGCCGTAATCGTCCTCCAAAATATAACCGTCCACCGCTTTGGCCCATTCCAGCAATTCCAGCCTGCGCCCGACGGGCATCGTTATCCCGAGCGGAAACTGATGGGAAGGCGAGACGCTGACCAGCCTGGCCGAGCTTTGCCGCAGTAGGTCCGGGCGAAGACCGGCATCATCGAGAGCGATCGGATCAATCCGGTAACCGAGCGCGTGAAACGTCGCCGGGATCAGTCGATAGCCGGGATCTTCGGCGGCCAGGCCGTCGGTATGATTCTTGAACAGAAGCGCAAGGTATTGGACCAGCATCTGCTGCTCCGCCGCAACGATAATCCGGCCGGGATCGCAGATCACGCCGCGGAATTGGCGCAGATATCCGGCGATTTCCCGGCGCAGCCCGAGCTCCCCTTGGGCATCTCCATAAAACATCAGATCCCGGTGTTCGGGTCCGAACAGCTGATGATGGAGCCTTTTCCAAATGGAAAAAGGGAACAGGGTGAAGTCGTTCTTGGAGAGATGAAAATCATAGCGGATCTCGCCCAGGATCTTCTCTGGTTCGGCCTGGGCGGCGGAAGCGGGAGGAACGGTTTTCTCTCCCGGGAGGACGGCGGGTCTGCCGAGCTTTCCGTAAGCTTCCGGCAGCTTGGTTACGTAGTAACCCCGCCTTGGTCGGCTCTCGATAAAACCCTCGGCGATCAACTGCTGGTACGCCAGCTCGACCGGCGTCGCGCTGAGCGACAGAAATTCGGCGAGCTTGCGGATGGAGGGCAAGCGGTTATCCTCGGTGAGCATCCCGTTGATGATGTTCTGCTTGATCATCTCGTAGATTTCCTGGTATCGGTAGCTTGGGCGGGAATCGGCGGCTCCCGGCGGAAGAAGGTTCGCAAAAAAGTCCACTGTTCATCTGTCCTTTTCTTTTTGACCAATTTGTATATTTTTAAGTATACAATAACTTGCTATAGTGGATGGACAAGAGAACCGAAGGGATGATGGAGTACGATGAAATACGCCAGATTTTTGGAAGGAAAGCAGGTTTATTTGCGTCCGATCGGCGTGGACGATGCGGAGTGGTATTTTTACAATTTATACGATCCGGAAACGCGGAGGCTGACGGGAACCCAGCGGCACTTCACGAAGGAGGGGACCGCCGCCTATATCGAACGCAAAAATCAGGACGATTCCAGCGTGCTGCTGCTGATCGCCCTGCGGGAGAACGACGAGTTGATCGGGGATATCGCGTTACAGGATATCGATCCGTACAACCGGAACTGCAACATCCGCATCGCGATCAGTTCGCAGGCACAGACGGGGAAAGGATACGGCAGCGAGGCGCTAAGACTGATGCTGGATTACGGCTTCGGCATTCTGAATATGCACCGCATCGAATTGAACGTCTTCGATTACAATCCCCGCGCGCTCCATGTTTATGAGAAGCTGGGATTTAAGAAGGAAGGGGTTCAGCGCGAAGCGCTCTTTTACAATCACAAGTATCACGATTCCATTACGATGAGCTTGTTGGAGCATGAGTTCCGGGCGGCGAAGGGTTAGGCGGAAACGGGAAACGTCGCACATCTCGTGTGAATTCCTGCAAATCTGCAGGCTTTTTTCCTCATCGGGGGGAAAAACTAAAAATTCCTGCGAATCTGCAAGCTTTTATGGCGGAACAAGGAAATTTTGCGAATGTGTCCAAAAATTCCTGCAGATTTGCAGGAATTTTGATCGGAGTCCGATAGACGGCTAAAAATTGTTGCAGATTTGCATCTTTTTCAGTTTCCAAGGGATTTCCCCATGCTCGCCTATCGGCTATAGGTACCCCTTCTCCCCGCGCGTATGCTATACTTAGAACAAACGTTCTGTGACGGCGGAGGAAACGATGAGCAATCCGGTTGTTAGTATAGCGGTAAGGCCGCTGGTAGAGTATGTGTTTCGCGGCGGCGATCTGGACCTGGGCGGTTTCCGGACGGCCCAGGCTCTCGTCGAGGGGACAAGGGCGCACCAGCAGGTGCAGCGCGAATACGGCGAGGGCGATGAGAAAGAAGTGTACGTATCGGCGGAGATCCCTTGGGGGGATCTCCTTTTTGCCGTGGACGGGCGGTGCGACGGCCTGCTGCGGGAAGCGGACGGAACGCTGACCGTGGACGAAATCAAGTCGACGTCCGGGGATCTGACGTTGATTGCGGAGGATACGTACCCTGTACACTGGGCCCAGGCCAAATGCTACGCGTATATCGTGGCGAAGGATCGCGGGCTGACGCAAATGAACATTCAGCTGACCTATGTCCAGCTTCCGTCCGGCGATCAAAAACGATTCCTGCAGACGGCGGCATTCGCCGAGTTGGAGGCCTTCGTGCAGGAGGTGGTGCGGAGCTATGCGCCATTCGCGAAGATGCTCCGCGATCATCGGCAGGCGCGGGATCGCAGCGTCGCGGAGCTGGCGTTCCCTTTTCCGGCCTACCGGGCGGGACAGCGCATGCTGGCGGGAGCGGTCTACAAGACGATCGCAGAGAACGTAAACCTGTTCGCCAAGGCGCCGACCGGCATCGGGAAAACGATCTCCACCACCTTTCCCGCCGTCAAAGCGATGGGGGAAGGACATTTGCAGCATCTGTTCTATCTGACCGCCCGCACGATTACGCGGACCGCCGCGGAGGAGGCTTTTGCGCTCATGGAATCGCGCGGTCTTCACCTGCACACGGTGACCATTACCGCCAAGGAAAAGGTCTGCCTCCAAGATGAAATGAGCTGCCGGAAGGAGGACTGCCCGTTTGCCGACGGCTTCTATGACCGGATAAACGGGGCCGTGCTGGACATCCTGTCCCAGGAAACCCGGATCACCCGCCAGGTGATCGAGCGGTACGCTCGGAAGCACACGGTATGCCCGTTCGAATTTTCGCTGGAATTGGCCTACGCCGCCGACGCGGTCATCTGCGACTATAACTACGTATTCGACCCTCGCGTGTCCTTAAAAAGATTGTTCGCCGAGCAAAAGAACCGGACCGCGCTGCTGGTGGACGAGGCCCACAATCTGGTCGACCGGGGCAGGGAAATGTACTCGGCGGTTTTGGAAAAGGCCGGTTTCCTCGCCCTGCAGCGGGCTTATAAAGGCGTGAACGCGGGGGTGCACCGGGCAGCCAAGGCGGTCAACGGATATTTTATCGCGCTGCGCAAAAAAATCGAGGGACCGCATCGGGTGGACCGGGATAAACCCGAGGACCTGCTCGCTTTGCTGGAGGAATTTATCCTCCAGGCGGAGCCGGAGCTCGCTTCACCCGGCCCGGCGGCCGCACACCCCGAGGACCGCGAGCTGCTGCTGCAGGCTTATTTCAACGCCCAAGCTTTTGTGCGGATCGGCAAGCTGTACGACGAGCGGTATGTCACCTATGCGGAGGACTCCCCCAAAGACGTGCGCATCAAGATGTTCTGCCTCGATCCTTCCTACCTGCTGCGGGAAGCGAGGAAGGGATTTCGCTCCTCGATCTTTTTCTCGGCGACATTATCGCCGCTGCCCTATTACCGGGATATGCTGGGAGCCGGGCCGGAAGATTATACGGTCACGATTCCATCCCCGTTCTCCCGGGAACAGCTGGACGTCCAAATTCATCCTCTGTCGACGCGCTACCGCGACCGGGAGCAGACAAAGGACGCACTGGCGGGGCTTCTGCGCCGGGCCGTGGCGGAAAGGCCGCCGGGAAACTACCTGTTCTTTTTCCCTTCGTACGCCTATATGAACCTGATTTATGAGGCGTTTGCGGCGGAAGGCCCGGAGGGCGTCCGGCTGCTCGTACAGCGGGGGGAAATGTCCGAAGCGGAGCGGGAGGCATTCCTGGCGGCTTTTGAGGCGGGCCGGGAGGACACGCTGGTCGGTTTCGCCGTGATGGGCGGGATTTTTTCGGAAGGGATCGACCTGGTGGGCGACCGGTTGACGGGCGTAGCCGTAGTGGGCGTCGGGCTGCCGCAAATCGGGCTGGAGCGCGACATCATCAAGGAGTACTTTCAGGCGCAGGGCAAGGACGGGTTTGATTACGCGTACGTTTATCCCGGGATGAACAAGGTGCTCCAGGCCGGAGGCCGGCTGATTCGGTCGGAGAAGGACCAGGGCGTACTGCTGCTGGTGGATGACCGGTACCGGCAGCCCCACTATGCGAGGCTGCTCCCGGAGGAATGGTCATGAAGCGGGCCAAGCAGGAATACAATGGTGAGGAAATCAAGCGTTTGAACTTTTTGTGACAAAAAGGGAGGTCAAACCGCATGAAGATCACCGGGATCACCTATTTGAAAGTTTCGGTCGTCTATTTCGTTATCGGCATACTGCTCGGCATGTACATGTCCATGAACCACGATTATGACCTGGGGAGCGTCCACGCGCACGTCAATTTGCTGGGATGGGCTTCCTTCGCGCTGGCGGGCGTGATCTACTGGTTGTTCCCCGAGGGAGCGGCCAGTTTCCTGGGCGTTCTCCAATTCTGGACGCACATGATCGGCTTTCCGGTTATGATGGTCGCGCTGGCCATGGTGGTGAAGGGAAATGCCGCCTTTGAGCGGATTACCGCGCTGGGAGCGATCCTGGTGACGGTAAGCGTGCTTCTGTTTGCGGTGAATGTGTTCCTCAACGTTCGACCGGAGCATGGGGCGCGGAAGTAGGGGGAGGCCAAGCCCTGATTTCGGTGCTCGCTACAGACTACAGCATTAGCGTTGCGGCAACCTCGAGCAAATTTGTCAGCGGCCAAGTCCGTTTTGATGAGGTTGGTAGGGTAGGTGAATAAGGGTCTTTTGGGGCGCTATTTTGTCGAATTAGACTCATCTGAACCGAATAGCGGCCTTTTAGGCTCTTATTTTTGGAAAAAAGCCGCCCAAACCCTGATTTGGGGTCCGCACAAGGTAAATAAGGCCCTTTTTGACCGCTATTATGCCCGTGGGGCCGAATCGGACCGAAATAACGGCCCAAAAGGCCGTTATTTAAAATTGGAACTCGCCCGGGGGCGCAGAAGCAAATAAAGAGCAAGCAGATTCAGCATACAAAAAGAAGAAGCCGCGGAAACCGCGGCTTCTTCTTTTTTTCGCAATAACCCGCCCCTGCTACTGCGGGTTGGTCGTCCAGATGCCCGCCGTTTTGACGAAAACGCGGCTCGGCAGCTTCAGCGTAGCCAGAGCCAGCTCGGCCACGTCTTCCGGCTGCATCATCCGGTCTTCGTCGCCGATCTTCAGCCCCGTGTTCACGGCCAGCTCGGTGTTCACCGTGCTTGGCGTGAGGGCCACGACGCGGATGTTGGACTTGCGGACCTCCTGCATCAGCGATTCGGTCAGCCCGAGCAGCGCGAACTTCGAGGCGCAGTACGCCGACCCGGTCGCAAAACCGCGTTCGCCCGCCGTGGACGCCACGTTGATGATGTCCCCGCTTTGCTTCTCCAGCAGATGCGGCAGCGCGGCGCGCGTCACATAGTACGTGCCCATAAGGTTTACGTTGATGATCCGCTCCCAGTCGGCCGGATCCATGTCGTTCAGGGTGGCGAACTTGGCCACGCCCGCGTTGTTGATCAGAATGTCGACGGTGCCGAGCGCGCCGATCAACTGGGACACGGCGGCCTCGGCCTCTTCGCGTTTGGATATGTCGGCGGAAGCGATATGTACCTGGATGCCGAATTCGCCGGACAGCTGCTTCTGCAGCGCCTCCAGGTCACTCGTCGTGCGGGCGATCAGGCCCAAGTTGACGCCTTCTTTAGCGAGGGCGGTGGCGACCGCTTTGCCGATCCCTTTACCCGCGCCGGTAATAATGGCGGCTTTGTTTTTTAATTCCATCCTTCTCTACCTCCGGTTTATAATGATGGTGAGACGTAAAGCTCCCCTATATTATAAAGGATACGAAGGTGAAGTACTATTTTGCATAGTGATAGGGAACGGAAACGGGAAGGGTGTGCGGGGGTCCGATGAAAACGGAACGTCTGTTGGCGATGACCGTACTGCTGCTCAATCGCGGCCGGATGAGCGCCAAGGAGCTGGCGGAGCGGTTTGAGGTCTCCGTCAAAACGATATACCGGGACATGGAAACGCTGGGCCGCGCGGGCATCCCGGTCATGGCGCTGCAAGGCGCGTCCGGCGGCTTTGAGATTATGGACCGCTATACATTGGACAGGCATATGATGACGCCGGAGGAAATCGGCTCGCTGCTGTCCGCCGTAAAGGGGGCGAGCCGGGCGATCCAGGACCGTACCTACGATGACCTGGTGCAGAAGTTCAAAGCGCTGCTCCAATCGGAGGAGGGCCATACCGAAACCAAGGGGGAAACCGTGATCTTTGATTTTCAACCTTGGGGCCAGGGAAGTACGGCCAGGCAGAAATTGGCCCTGCTCCGTCAGGCTATCCGCGAACGCAGGCTCGCCGGCTTGATCTATGTCCGCCAGGATGGGAGCGACGAGAGCCGGATCGTAGAGCCGACGGCTTTGGTCATGAAGGGCGGCGTCTGGTACCTTCAGGCGTTTTGCCGGGAGCGCAACGATTTCCGGACTTTCCGGTTGTCCCGGATACAGGAGTTGAACCTGCTGGCGGAAACTTTCGAGCTTCGGGAAGCCCCGAGGCTAGAAAGCTACGAATGGAACAAGTCCTGGTCGGGCGGGGAAGAGGCCGCGGTTCGGCTGGTGTTTCGGGCGGAAGCGCGATACCGGTTCGGGGACACGTTTTTTCCGGAGCAAATCACGGCTCACCCGGACGGCGGTTTTCAAGTGGAAGGCAGCTTTACGGTGGACGAGTGGTTTTGCGGAATGCTGCTCAGCTACGGCGATCTGGTCAGGGTGGAGCACCCGCCCTCTTTGGCGGAGGAGATCAAATCCCGGGCGGAGCGTATCGTCCGCGTCTATGAAAGCGGAAATTTTTCCGAATCTTAGCGGAATCGAATTTAAACTGGACAGACTGATGTCCAGGTCGCTCCTGTAGAATAAAAATATCTTTGAAGGGAGCGATACAACGATGAATCACGAGCAAGAGTTGCAAGAGTTCAAGCTGGAACGGGAAATTCGGGTGGCCGGGATCTCCGTGCGGACGACCAATGCGGAGGAAGGCGGCCCGGAGGGGCGGCTGCCGGGACTGTGGGACCGCTATTTCCGCGAAGGTGCTCCACATCCGGACAAGCATCAAAATCCGCATCTGCTCTATGCGGTCTATACCGATTACGAAAGCGATGCCTCCGGGGCGTATACGGTGATTCTCGGCCATGAATGGCAGGGGCAGCCGAATGACGGTCCTCAGGAAGCAAACGGGTACGGGGAAGCTCGCCTTGCGGCCGCCAGATATAAAGTGTTTGAAACGCGCCGGGGCCCGGTCTATCAGGTAGTGGGCGAGGCTTGGGGGCGGATTTGGAACTATTTCCAAAACTCGGCCGAGCAGAGGGCTTACACGGCGGATTACGAGCTGTACGATTTGCGGAACTTCGATCCGGAGAATGCGGTCGTATCCATCTACATTGCCTTAAAATCCTAAAAGGTGAGGGGTTCGAGCATGGAATTAATCGAGATGACGCCCGAACGGCTGGATCGGGAGCACATTTGCTGCGCTCTGGGAGCGAAAGCCTACGAGGAGGCGGTAAACAGCAAAAAAAGCTGGTTGAAGGACCGGATGGCGGAGGGTCTCACGTTTGTCAGGCTGAACGAGCGGGCCAAAGTGTTCATCGAATACCTGCCTGCCGAGGCGGCCTGGGTTCCCGTGCACGCCCCCAATTATATGATGATCAATTGCTTGTGGGTCAGCGGGAGATATAAAGGCCAGGGCTACGCGCGAAAATTGTTGGAGCGCTGTATGGCGGATGCCCGGGAGCGGGGGATGGACGGCGTGGTCCATATGTTTTCGGACAAAAAGATGCCGTACTTGAGCGAGCGGAAGTTTTTTCTCCATCACGGCTTTGAAGTCGTGGACGAGGCGGAGCCTTACTATGAGCTGGCGGTGTTGAGATGGAACGACGCGGCTCCGCTGCCGTCCTTTAAGGAGACCGCCCGAGCGCTGACCGTGAACGAGGACGGCCTGGTGGTGTATTACACGCCGCAATGCCCGTTTGCCGCCGGGGTGCTGCAGGATTGGCAGGCCGTTGCGGAGGAACGGGGCATCCCGTTCCGGGCGCACCGCATCATGTCGCGGGAAGAGGCGCAGAAGGCGCCCGCGCCTTGGACGACGTTCGCTTTTTTCTACAACGGCCGGTACGTCGGCCATGAAATGATGAGCCGAAAAAAACTGGAACAGATTCTCGAAGGGGTCGCCGGGGAAACCTAAGGCGGGCTCTTTTTTTATAACGGGGGTTGACAATGGTCGAAAAAAGAATTATCTTAATATCAAGATAAACGACATCGAGATAAATCATATTAAGATAAATGAGGAAGCACAATAGGACGGCGAAAAGGAAGGGAGGAGATTTTTATGGATTATGGACAACAGGACGCCCTTGATCTGCACATCGCGCTGTCGCGGGCCAGTCAATGGGTCGGGGCCCACACGGACCGGGATATCCGCCAATACGGACTGACGCGAACGGAGTTCGGGGTGCTGGAACTGCTGTACCACAAAGGGCCGCAGCCGATTCAACAGATCGGCGGCAAAGTCTTAATGAGCAGCGGCAATATTACGTATGTGGTCGACAAGCTGGAGCAGAAAGGCCTCGCCTGCCGCAAAGCCTCCACGGAAGACCGGAGATTGACTTACGCGGAGATTACGGAGAAAGGCTCCCGGTTTATCGAAGAAGTCTTTCCCAAGCACGCGGAAGTCATCGCCCGGGCAACCGCCGGGTTAACGGACGAGGAGAAACGGGTGGCCAGCGCCCTGCTGAAGAAGTTGGGGAAATACGCCCAGGAGGGGTTTAAGTAGCCGGGAGTGATGCCTTGACGGAAGAAGCGAAAGGCCGGTGCCTAAGCGGAGAAAGCTTAGGGCCCTTTTTTAAAACTAATATCTTAATAATGAGATTCTCAATATTGTAACAGTACAAATTCAAAGGAGATGGAATCAATGATGAGTATAGCTATCGGGTTGTTCATTTTGCGTTTGGTGGTCGGATTATCGTTTATGGCGCATGGGGCGCAGAAATTGTTCGGCTGGTTCGGCGGTTACGGTCCAAAAGGAACCGGCGGCTGGATGGAGTCCCTCGGCTTAAAACCGGGTGTGTTGATGGCGGTGTTGGCCGGGTTGGGCGAGTTTGTCGGCGGTCTGTTGTTTGCCGCCGGGCTGTTGACACCGCTCGGGGCCGCGTTGATCGTGGCAACCATGGTCATGGCGATCGTTACGGTTCACGGCAAGAACGGCTATTGGTCCACGGCGAACGGTTCCGAATATCCTCTGCTTATCATCGCCGTTGCCGTCGCAGTGGGATTAACGGGCGCGGGTACGTACTCTTTGGACGCTCTGATCTTTTAAGAGGGATTAACTCACTTGGACGAATGATTCTATAAAAATGATTGAAAAAGAGGAGACTATACCATGAGCGAATTTACGGATTTGGTGAAAAGCCGCCGTTCGGCAAGCAAGTTTATCCAGGGCATAGACATTCCGGAGCAGGATTTGAATGAGATGTTCAATCTGGTCAAATACGCCCCTTCGGCATTTAATTTGCAGCATGCCCATTATGTCGTAGTAAAAGATCCGGCACTCAAGGAAAAAGTATACGAGGCGGCCAACAAGCAGTACAAGATTCGTACCGCCTCCGCCGTGATCGCGGTGATGGGAATTCCCGACGCTTACAAAGATGTGGCCATGCTCAACGAGGGCCTGCTTACGCTAGGCGCCATGAGCAAGCAAGAATACGACCTCACGGTTGCGTCGACCCTCGCGTTCTACGAGGAGCGGGGCGAGGTCTTCCAGCGGGAAGAAGCGATCCGCAACGCCAGCTTGTCCGCCATGCAATTGATGCTGATCGCCAAGGACCTTGGGTGGGATACCTGCCCGATGATCGGTTTTGATCCGGCGGCGTTATCCGTGGTACTGGGCACACCGCAGTCCTATGTTCCGGTCATGCTCATCGCGATCGGCAAAGAGGACGCCTCAAGTCAGCGCCCGCGCGGCTACCGCAAGCCGGTGGCCGAATTCGTCAAATATCTATAAGGGGGATGAAAAATATGACACAACGTACCGCAGGAATTCATCACATTACCGCATTTGTACCGGGACCGCAGGAAACCGTCGATTTTTACTCGGGCATTCTGGGCCTGCGCTTGGTTAAGAAAACGATCAACTTTGACGCGCCTGAAGTGTATCATCTGTACTTTGGGGATGAAATGGGTCATCCGGGAACGATCATCACCTTCTTCCCGTGGCCGGGCTCCCGGCGCGGCCGGATCGGCGGAGGCCAAGTCGGCGTAACGACGTATGCGATTCCTCCGGAAACGCTGGATTTTTGGGAGGAACGCTTGCGCCGGTTTAAGGTCTCCGTGGAGAAGAGGGAGAGATTTGGCGAGACCGTGCTTCGCTTCCGCGATCCTTCCGGCCTGGTGCTGGAGCTGGTGGAACGGGAGGAAGGGAAGGCCAGCGCGTGGTCGTTCGGCGGCATCCCGGCCGACCATGCGATCAAAGGGTTCGGAGGAGCGGTTCTGTACAGTTTGTCCCCCGAGAAAACAGCCCGGTTGTTGGAGCAGGTATTCGGGATGGAAAAAATAGGAGAGGACGGGTCCTACGTCCGATACAAAACGGCCGGAGACTTAGGTAATATTATCGATATCAACGTGAAGCCGGTGGAGCCGGGTAACGGCGGGGCCGGTACCGTACACCATATCGCCTGGCGGGCAAAAGACGACGAAGAACATGCGGCCTGGAGAAACAAATTGGCGGGGCTGGGTTACCAGGTCACCCCAATTGTGGACCGGCAGTATTTCAACGCGGTCTATTTCCGGGAAGAAGGGGGCATTCTGTTCGAAATCGCCACCGATCCGCCTGGATTTGCCCGGGACGAACCTGTGGACAAGCTGGGCGAGAAGTTAATGCTGCCCGACTGGTACGAGGAGCAGCGGAAGCTGATTGAAGCAAACCTGGAACCGATTGAGGTTCGGATATTGAAGGAGGATCAGGTATGAAGCATATTTTTCAGCAGGGAACCAATTCGGACGCGCCGGTGCTGGTGCTTTTTCACGGCACCGGAGGAACCGAGCGGGATCTCCTGCCGCTGGCTGGCATCATCTCCCCGCAGTCATCGGTGCTGAGCGTCCGGGGAAATGTTCTGGAGAACGGGATGCCGCGGTTTTTCAGACGCTTGTCGGAGGGCGTCTTTGACGAGGAGGACCTGGTGTTGCGAACCGCGGAATTGAACGACTTCCTGAATGAAGCGGCGCAGACCTATGGCTTCAACCGGGGGAACCTGGTCGCGGTCGGCTACTCCAACGGCGCAAATATCGCCGGCAGTCTGCTCTTTCATCACAAGGACGCCTTACGCGGAGCTATTCTGCACCATCCGATGGTGCCGCGGCGCGGGATTGACCTGCCGGCCTTGGACGGAGTTCCCGTCTTCATCGGAGCCGGCAGAAACGACCCGCTTTGTCCGCCGGAGGAGACGGAGGAGTTGGAACGCCTGTTGACGGAAGCGGGGGCCCAGGTGACGGTTCATTGGGAAGTGTCCGGACACCAGCTGTCTGCTTCCGAGATTGACGCCGCCTCGGCATGGTATCAACGGACATTCGCCTAAAATGGCCTGATGAGAGAGGGGGAGGGCAAGCATATGCCGCCGGTTATGCGTTCGATCGACCCCGATCGCCAGAGCGAACGGGACAATTACAAGCTGCTGACGGGGACGATCATTCCGCGGCCGATCGCGTTGGTGACCACGCTGTCCGCCGGCGGGACCCTGAATGCGGCCCCGTTCAGTTACTTCAACATCGTGACGGCCGATCCGCCGATGATTTCGGTCTCCGTCCAGCGCAAGCAGGGACGGTCCAAGGATACGGCCCGCAATGCACTGGAGCGCGGGGCTTTTGTGGTCCATATCGCGGATGAAGCTTACATCGCGCAGGTCAACGCGACGGCGGCGGCCCTGCCGCCGGAGGAGAGCGAGGCCGCCTTGGCGGGATTGACGCCGGTCGCGAGCGAGTGCATCCCGGTGCCCGGCGTGGCCGAGGCCAAGGTGCGGATGGAGTGCCTGCTGGAGCGGAGCCTTCCGCTCGGCGGCACGGCCGACGCTCCGGCGGCCGACCTGCTGATCGGCCGGGTGGTCCGGTTTCATATCGCGGAGGCGATCTATGAAGACGGACGCATCGACGCCGCCGGACTGGGGGCCGTAAGCCGGCTGGCCGGGCAGAATTACGCCCGGATCGGCGGCGTGTTCGCCTTGGAGCGGCCGGAATAGCAGCGAACGGTGTAGCATCGGCCGAAATGGAATCGAAGCGCTCTTCCGCAGCCAAAGGTTGCGGGAGAGCGTTTTTTTGATTACGCTCTTAAGGGGAGCGGGAGTTGAATCGCAAGGTATCGCTTCACAGAGAATCGGACTGGGGGGAAGAGACTTACATGTTGGAATGGGCAGAACAGGCCGAGGGGATCTGGCAATATGCCGCTCTATTTCTGCTGGCGGCCGCGCCTTGGCTTGATGTGTTTATCGTGGTTCCGGCCGGAATCGTCTGGGGATTACAGCCGGTCGCCGTAGCCATCGTAGGATTTGCCGGCAATTTTCTTATGATCGTACTGTTGGGGCTCCTGTTCAATACGTACCGGAACTGGCGCGACAAACGGAGAGCAGCGAAAGGCGTCACGGCCGAGAACAAAAGGGAGACCCGCGCCAGAAACCTGTGGGAGCGCTACGGCTTGCCCGGGCTGGCACTGTTGGCACCGGTGCTGGTCGGCACGGACCTCGCGGCTTTGATGGCGTTGACGTTCGGTTCTTCGCGGACCCGCGTCATCGGCTGGATGGGCGTCAGCCTGGCCGTATGGACCGTCGTCATGACGGTGAGCTCCGTGTATGGCTTTAGCTATATTAACTGGATCTAGATGAGAAAAACTCCTTTATGAGGAGTTTTTTTCGTCTGTATATTGGAGCGGGAGCCCCTTATTTTTGTATTCCAACTACCATACAAGTATGGTAGCATATAGTTGTGGTTGCGCTTACATTCCGGATATCTGTCAAGTAAAAGGAGAGATATCGCCCAAAGGAGCGGATGAACGGATGATGAATGTTCTTTTGGTTGATGATGAGCCGTTGGTTCTGGAGGGGCTCCGGACCATGATCAGGTGGGAGCATTACGGTTTTCAAGTATGCGGCGAGGCCTCCAACGGCTCGGAGGCGTTCGGCTTGATCCAGCGGCTCATGCCCGAACTGGTGCTGACGGACATACGAATGCCGGTGATTGGCGGTCTGGAGCTCATCGAACGTTCGAACCGGGCGCTGAAGCGGCCGCCCAAATTCGTGGTGCTGAGCGGCTACGACGATTTCGGTTACGCCCGGACGGCGATGCGCCAAAGGGTTGCGGAATATTTGCTGAAGCCGGTCGATGAAGAAGAGATCGAGGCGATTTTACGGCGGATCGGCTCTCAAATCCAGGGTGAACTTGCGGCGGAAGAAGCCCACAGACAGCGGCAGCGGCTGTTCGCGAGCCATATCCTGGGGCGGTTGACGCAGGGCGAGTACAACGAAGACCTGGAACAGCAAGCGATCCGGGGCTTGAACCTTCCGCCCGACGCAGAACTGGTCTGCGTGCTGGTGGACGGAGTGGAGGATTACGCCGAGGTAGAACGTCAATTCCGCGTTCTATTTCCCGAGGAGCCGCTGCGCTCTTTTCAAGATGGCGCGGCCCGCATCGGGTTTATTCTTCCGGCGTCCGTCCATTCGGAACACCGGCTGCAGGAGATTGGCTTACCGCCGAGCCGGCCGTGCGGGAGACCGGGGACGGGCGCCCCCTCGTCGGCGATCGTCGCCGTCAGCGGGAGATCGCAAGGAATCCGCTCGGTCCGCGAACTCTATTTGCAGGCGAAGGAGCTCTGCAAGGCCAAACGCTGCGAGGGGAAAGCGGGGCTTTTTTATTTCCGCGACCGGAACACGGCTTCGCCCCGGCAGGACGCACTGCTCAATGAGAAGCTCGGCTGCCTCCTGGACTGCACGGTCGACGGGGACACGGCCAAGCTTGACTCGGCTTTGGATGAGGTTTTCGATGCCCTGCTCGGACGCCGGACCGGGCTTGCGGCCGCAAAGGCTCATGTAGCCGATTTGGAGTTCCGCCTTTGCCGGGTGGTTCTGGAAATGGAAGGAGCACCCGACGCCTATATGCAGCGCGTACAGGGAAACTGCGGGCGGTTAAGCGAGGTCCGGGATTACCCGGCATTAAAGCGGTATATCCACGGCCTCTGCCGCGAAGCGGATTCGCTTCTTTCCGAGCTGCGGCTCAAAAACGAAAACAATACGATGTTTCACGTGATTCGGCATGTGGACCGGGAATACCGGAGCAAACTGCAGCTTCAGGACTTAGCCAAGCAATACCACCTGAACGCCACTTACCTCGGCCAGCTGTTCAAAAAACAGACGGGCAAAACCTTTAACGAGTATTTGCACGATAAACGCATCGATGAGGCGAAAAGGCTGCTGAAGCGCACGCAGATGAAAATTACGGAGATCGCGCTGCAGGTCGGCTACCCGAACGCGGATTATTTTATAAGCAAATTCAAAAGCAAAACGGGCGTGCTTCCGTCGGCCTATAAGCAGGGGCCGGAGCGGAAGCGGGCGGAATGACTTCCCGGGACGGTGTTCATATGCGGAAAGGAAAGATCGGTTTCACCAAAATCGTCAACGATATCCCTTTGAACTACAAGTTTATTGTGATCTATATTGTCGGCGTGCTGCTGCCGATCGTCGTCATGAATTTGCTCTTTATGGACCGGATGTCCGGTTTGATCCGGGAACGGGAGGAACAGAACCTCGAAATTTCACTGGAACGGGCCAGAAAGGACATTCATGATTTCATCGAAGGCGGGGTGGCCGTCAGCCACGCCTTGAATACCGATAAGACCTTGTATGAGATGCTGGACCGGATTTACAAGGATTCGCCCGATTTCTACGCGGCGTTCGACGAGCAGCTCAGGCACCGGGTCAGCAGTTACATTCCGGTCAATAACCAGATTTCGCGAATCGATATATTTACGGAGAACCCCACCATCGTTCCGGGCAGCAATTATCACATCATGAATCAGGAGGTCCGGGAGAGCGAATGGTACCGGATGTGGGAAAAATCGGATGCGTCCGTGATGGTGGCGGCCTACCGCGAGAAGCAGGCGGACAACCGGACACTGACGTCCCCCTACTTGAGCGTGATTGAAAACATGGACTATTACAACTATTACCGCACTTTTGACAAGCTGTTACGAATCGATATCGATTTAAGCCTGATTTATGATGTGCTCGCGCGCGAAAGGGATTATCTGAATTTATTCCTGGTCAATGAGAACAACGAAGTCATTATGTCCACGGAGGACGGATACCCGCGGGACGCCGCAGAAAGCGCGGGTTATCCGAAGCTTGCGGCGGATTTGGGAGATCGGCAAAGTATAGGGCATTACGAGGTGGCCATTGGAACGGCCAAATACGTCAAAGGATGGCGGCTGATCGGCGTCCCGCAGGGGAACCGGGTCACCAGGGCGATGCTGGACATGCGGCTGTATGTCGGCTTTTTGGCGGCGGCGATTACGTTGATTACGTCGGTTTTTATTTATGTCATGCTAAGATCCTACAATTATCGGGTGAAGCGGCTGTCGCGGCACATGCAGAAGGTGACGAACGAGAAATTTGATCTGATCCGGATCGATGAAGGACGCGATGAAATCGGCGGGCTGATTCGTAACTTTAATATCATGACCTCCAGAATCAATTCCCTGATCAACAATGTGTACAAACTGGAGATTCAGAAGAAGAGCCTGGAGATGGAACGGGTCCGGGCGGAATTAAACTTTCTGCAGAGCCAGATGAACCCTCATTTCCTATTCAATACGCTGAACGCGATTCTGGTCGTGTGCACCAAAAACCAATATGAGGACGTTACCGATATCATCAAAAGCTTATCGAAGCTCCTGCGGAGATTGCTTAGTTGGCAAGAGGATCTGGTGCCCGTGGAAGAAGAGATGAGGTTCATTGAAATGTATCTCAAAATCGAAAAGTTCCGCTTTCGGGACAAATTCGAATTTCAGTGTGAAATTGACGAGGAGGCTCTGCGTTATAAAATCCCTAAAATGAGCATCCAGCCGCTGGTGGAGAATGCCTGCAAGCACGGCATCCAGGCGGTGGAGGGGCGGGGGTTGATCCGGATCCGTGCCTTTGTGGCCGACGGCCGGCTTCGCGTCGTCATTTCCGACAACGGCATCGGAATCGAAGCGGGACGTCTTCGCGAATTGATTCTGTCGGTACGCAACGAGAATGCGTCGGGGAGCAGTATCGGCATCCGCAACGTGTACCGCAGGCTGGAACTGTATTATGACGATCAAGTCCGCTTTGATATCTCCAGCAGCCCGGAAGAGGGGACGACGGTATCGTTCGATATCCCCATCAAGCTCCTTGAACATCAGAATGAAGACAGGAGGGACATCGATGGCGTTTAAAGTGCTGTTGGTCGACGATGAGCCGGGAGCCTTGGAAGGCATGCAGATGTGGATCGACTGGAGAAAACTCGGCTTTGAAATTTGCGGGACCGGTTCAAACGGCAGGGAAGGGCTGCGGTTAATCGAGGAGTTGGAGCCGGATCTGGTCGTAACGGACGTAAATATGCCGGTCATGAACGGGCTGGAAATGATCGAAGCCTGGCAGCGCCACCCGGCCCGCCGAGCGGTGAGCTTTGCCCTGATCAGCGGGTACAGCGAGTTTGAATATGCTCAAAGGGCGATGCGATTCGGGATTACCCATTATTTGCTCAAGCCGGTGGAAGCGGAGGAAGCGGCGGCGGAGCTGGAGCAAATCCGCGGCGAGCTGCTGCGGGAAGCCGAGCGGAGCCGGATCAGCCGGGTTGCGGCCTACGAGGAAACGGCGGCCCTGATCCGATCTCTGCTGGCGTCGGACCCTCAGGAGACAAAGGACATCCGCCCATGCCCGTTTCTAGACAGGGTTTCGGCAAGCCGTGCAGCGTGGAACTGCTGCCTCGTTCAAGCCGATGATCGGTTTCCGGAGGCCAGGGAATGGGCGTCCTCCCTGTTGGAGGAGAAGGAGGCCCTATACTTGATCGATCTGGATTACGGCCAGTTTGTGTTGGTATACGGTGAAGGCGCGGAAAAGGCGCCGGGAAAAGCGAAATCCTCGAAATCCGGAAACGTCGTGAGCGAATTGATCCGCGGGGCTTCAGGACGGCCGGTTTGCCTGGCTTTGGGGGAAAGCCGCAAATCGCTCTACGAAATCGGCCATAGTTATGCCACGGCGGTCAGAGCCATGTCCCACCGGTTTTATGAGGAAGGCGGATCTCCGCAAATATTCACCCATGAGGCCACGCGGGCGCTGGGCTTCAGTCAACATTATGATCAGATGCCTCTGATGGACCGGATCATCGAATCCATTCAGCTCATGAAACCGGACGATTTTGAGGAGTCGGTAACCTCGGCGGCCCGCAGCTTCCGGGAGAAACGCACGGCTCCCGAGATCGTGGAGAAGGCGGTGATTCACCTGCTGTACAAAACCTCGGAGTATCTTCGCGAAATGCTGGGAGACCCGGCGGAAGAGGTTCTCGCTTCGTATCACGTTCCCGGAATGTCGGCTCCTCCTACATTAACGGGAATGATGGGATATTTGAAATCCTTCGGGGAAGCGTGCATCGAGGCGCTCTCCCGGGAGCAAGCGCGGAAATCCAAAGGCATCGTGGAAGAGATCAATCAATACATTCGGGAACACTACCGGGAAGCCCTGACTATTAAAAAACTGGCCCAGGTGTTTTACCTCCACCCGGTATATTTGGGGCAGTTGCTGATGAAGAAGAACGGGGTTTCTTTTCACGATATGGTTCACGATTTAAGGATTGAAGAAGCGCTGTCGCTGCTGAACGAAGGGAAGATGAAGAACTGTGAAATCGCGGAGCGGGTCGGGTACGCCAACTATGGCCAGTTCCTGAAACAATTTGAAAGAAGACACGGCATGTCTCCCAATGAGTACAAAAACAGGATCTAAAGTTTTTAGGGGTAAGAGCTTTAATTGTGATATAGTTCGGCCTTGAAAACGCTCTTACAATGAGAACAGATACTTGTAAGGGCTTACAATCCCTAACGGTATTCAAATCAATTCGGAGGTGCTTTATATGGGGGGCAAGTCTAAATCAGTACTCCGGCTCAGCATGATCATGCTGTTATCGTTAGGCGTTATCCTATCGGGATGCGGCGGTAACAACGCTTCCAAGGCCGGAAAGAGCAACACCGGAGAACAGGAGGCGGACGGACCGTTTGAAATTACCGCCTTTATCGGAGAAGCCGGTCAGCAGCCCACACCGGACAACAAGATTTACAAAAAGATTAAGGATGAGCTGGGCGTTACGTTTAAATTCGAATTCCTGGCCGGCGATATCAATCAAAAGCTGGGCGTCATGATCGCGGGCTCCGATTACCCCGATATTATGACCGCCAACACGAAGCTGACGGCGGCCGGCGCTTTTATACCTCTGGAAGACCTCATCGAAGAACATGCACCGAATTTGAAGAAGCACTATGAGAAGTATTGGAACATGATGAAAGACCCGAACGACGGGCATATTTACACCCTGCCCAATTACGGAGCTTACAACGGGGAGGTCGCCTCGACCTGGTACTCCGGGCCGGCCTTCTGGATTCAAAAGGCGGTGCTGAAGGAATTCGGTTATCCGAAGGTAAAGACACTGGACGAGTATTTCGACTTGATCGCCAAGTACAAGGAGAAGTATCCGACCATCGACGGGAGCCCGACCATCGGCTTCGAAATCCTGAACTATGACTGGAAAAACTGGGGCTTGTTCAATGCGCCGCAGCATTTAATCGGTCATCCGAACGATGGCGGCGTGGTCGTCAAGGACGGGAAAGCGGAGATTTTTGCAAACAAGGACTATGCCAAAAAGTACTACCAGAAGCTGAACGATATGAATCAGCTCGGTCTGATCGACAAAGAGACGTTTACCCAGAACTTCGACCAGTACATGGCGAAAATTTCCAGCGGCACGGTCCTTGGGATGTTCGACCAACACTGGAACTTCCAAAGCGCCGAGAATGCGCTGATTACACAGGAAAAGCTGGAGCGGACTTACGTGGGACTTCCGCTTGTCTACGATCCGAGCATCCGGGATCATTACCGGGATCGCGCGGCACTAAACCTGAATAACGGATTCGGCATCAGCGTCAACGCCAAGGATCCGGTGCGCATTCTTAAAATGTGGGATCGCCTGATTCAGGAGGATTGGCAGAAAATTTTGACCTGGGGCATCGAAGGCGAAGATTACATTGTCAACGAGAAGGGGCGTTTTCTGAGAACCGAGGAACAGCGCAAGAAAACAACGGATGCGACCTGGGAACTGGGGAACAAAGCGAAAACGCTGTATGCGCACAGTCCGAAATTGGAGGGCTACTTCAGTGACGGCAACGCCACGGACGCCGCCGCGCAGCCCGAAGAATACCAGGCCGGATTGAAGCCTTATGACAAAGAGTTCCTTGCGGCTTACGGCTTTGAAAGCTATGTGGACTTCTTCAGCGATCCGCCGGAGAATCCGATTTATTACCCGGCCTGGTCCGTCGATCTGGTGGAAGGATCGGAAGCGAAGATCGTGAACACGAAACTGAACGACCTGTCGACCAAGTACTTACCGCAGGCGATTTTGGCCAAACCGGGTGAGTTCGATAAGATCTGGAACGAGTATACAGGGGAAATCGGCAAGTTGAACGTGAAGGCCTATGAGGAACGAATCAATGAAGTGCTGCAGTGGAGAATCGATACCTGGACCGTGAAATAACGCTTTGATCCACCGGAAGTGGGAGGCCAAGGAGCCTTCCACTTTCCCAAATACAGGTTCTGTGGGGAGAACAATTATGGATGAGACTTTAACGAAAAGAAGCGCCGTCCGGAACGTGAAAAAGGGAAAAAAACAGCCGTTGACGTGGTCCGTCATCAAAAGCCAAAGACAGCTGATTTATATGTCGGTACCGCTGCTCGCTTATATCATATTGTTTGCTTACGTCCCTGTCTGGGGATGGACGATGGCTTTTCAAAATTACAAACCGGCCCGGGATTTCGCCCAGCAGGAATGGGTGGGCTTCAAGCATTTCAAGTTTCTGTTCTCGGACGACAGCTTTTGGCGGGTGCTGCGCAACACGCTGGGAATGAGCATGATCAATCTGGTTCTCGGTTTTGTGACCGCGATTATTTTGGCGCTGCTGTTGAATGAAATCAAAAAGGTGTTCCTGAAACGGACCGTTCAGACGATCTCGTACCTTCCGCACTTTTTGTCCTGGATTATCGTCACGGGGATCGTGGCGACTTCGCTGGCTTCGGACGGGATCGTCAACGATATTCTGATGAAGCTGCACATCATTAAGGAACCGATCCTATGGCTGAGCGAGGGGAAATATTTCTGGGGCGTTGTCGGCGCCTCGCATGTCTGGAAGGAAGTCGGTTGGAACACGATTATTTATCTGGCCGCCATCGCTTCCATTGACCCGGCCTTATATGAAGCCGCCGAAATCGACGGGGCCAGCCGCTACCGGAAAATGATGCATGTAACGATCCCCGGAATCAAGGCCACGATCGTGATCCTGCTAATCATGTCCGTGGGCCATATTCTGGAGGCCGGCTTTGAAGTCCAATACCTGTTAGGCAACGGCCTTGTGGTGGACTGGTCGGAAACGATCGACATTTTCGTCCTGAAATACGGTATTGCCCAGGGCAACTATTCCCTGGCTACCGCCGGCGGTATATTCAAAACGGTCGTTAGCGTAACCATGCTGCTTATCGCAAACTGGACCGCCAAGCGACTAGGGGAAGAGAGGCTGTTATAAGCATGGATAATCAAACGATCAGCCCGCGGCAGATGTCTGCCGCCGCCGTAAACCGCCGGATGGGGAGAGGCCGGTTGGAGCCGATTCTCTTTAACACCTTTAACGCCATATTTATGACCCTGCTTGTCATCGTTACACTATATCCCTTTTTGAACACGATCGTCGTTTCCTTCAACGCCGGGAACGATACGATCCGGGGCGGGCTCTATCTGTGGCCCAGAGAATTTACGCTGCAAAATTACAAAGCCGTGTTCGTATCGGGGACGATTTACAACGCTTTTCTCATCTCGGTGGCAAGAACGGTGCTGTCCACGCTGCTCAACATCTTTTTGACGTCGATGCTGGCCTATACGCTAAGCCGCCGGGAGTACGTGTTCCGCAAGCCGATCACATTTATCTTCGTACTGACGATGTATTTCAACGCCGGTTTGATCCCCGGCTACTTCCTGATGAAGGACTTGAACTTGATCAACAGCTTCTGGGTTTATGTTCTGCCCTCCATGATCAGCGCCTTCAACCTGATCGTCATCCGGACTTATATCGGAACGATCCCCGAAAGCCTGGTCGAATCGGCAAGAATCGACGGGGCGGGAGATTTCAAAATTTTCTGGCGGATCATCTTCCCGCTGTGTAAGCCCGTGCTCGCTACAATTGCCTTGTTCGTCGCCGTGGGCGCCTGGAATTCCTGGTTCGACGCCTTCCTGTTCACCTCCTCCCGACAGGAGCTGAGTACGATGCAGTACGAGCTGATGAAGCTGCTCTCGTCCAGCATGAACGCCAACAGCAATCCGGCCGTGGCGGCCGGGGCGGGGATGACGCAGGATGCGGCGGCTTCCATGGTCACCCCGCTGTCCATCCGCGCCGCCGTTACGGTGGTCGCTTCCGTGCCGATTCTTCTGGTGTATCCGTTCATGCAAAAGTACTTTGTCGTCGGACTTAACGTGGGGAGTGTAAAAGAATAGATGAACAAGCATTTCAATGCGATATCGTATACCAATCCGATTCTTCCCGGCTTCTACCCCGACCCGAGCATCACGCGGGCCGGGGATGACTTTTATCTGATCTGCAGCTCTTTCGAGTATTTCCCGGGCGTCCCGATTTTCCGCAGCCGGGATTTGATCCATTGGGAACAAGTCGGGCACGTACTGGACCGGATCGGGCAGTTGGATTTGCGGGGCCGCCGGAGTTCCGACGGCATTTACGCCCCAACGCTGCGCTACCATGACGGTGTCTTTTACATGATTACGACCGACGTGCGGGGGATCGGGAACTTTTACGTGACGGCGGCCGATCCTGCAGGTCCGTGGTCCGACCCGATTCCCGTTCCCTATGGCGGGATCGACCCGTCCCTGATGTTTGACGATGACGGCCGGGTTTACGTCACCGCCCAACAGGGAGCGGATTACGACTCCCATGTCATCCAGTACGAGATCGACATTGAAACGGGCCGAGCCCTGACCGAACCGGCCGTAATCTGGCGGGGAGACGGAGGCCCGTGGACGGAAGGGCCGCATCTGTATAAAATCGGCGGCCTCTACTATATCATGACCGCGTCGGGCGGAACGGCCAAAGAGCATCGGGAAATTATCGGGCGGAGCTCCCATCCCTACGGACCGTTTGAAATGTGCCCGCAGCCGATTTTGACGCATCGGGGGATCGACCACCCCATCCAGTACTTGGGGCACGCGGACCTGATTGAAGACCCCAGCGGCGGCTGGTGGGCCGTGTTCCTTGGCGTTCGTCTGGTCGGCGACGGCTACAGCGTCCTGGGCCGGGAGACTTTTTTGGCGCCGGTGCACTGGAGTGAAGACGGGTGGCCGATGATCGACAACAACGAGGGCCTCGTCAACCTGGAAATGAACGTGCCGCGAATCCCGGGCGCCCCTTCCCCGCTTGCAGCGAAAGCCGAGGGCAGGGACGACTTCGACGGCGGCCGCTTGGATCCGGCCTGGACCTTCCTGCGGAATCCCGCGGAAGGAAGCTGGTCGCTCGCGGAACGCCCGGGTTGGCTTACGCTGCGGGGGCAGGCCGCGGGCTTGAACGATGTCGGCCAGGTGGCGTTCGTCGGCCGCAGACAGCGGCAAGTCCGGGCCGCTTGGAGCGCCTGCCTGGAATTCGATCCGCTCGAAGATGGGGAGGAAGCGGGAATATGCGCGCGGAGAGATGAGGACGCGCATTATGAAATCTTCCTCAGCATGCAGGGCGGCAAAAGAAAGATCGCCGCGCGTTTGACGGCTCGGGGACAAACGGTCAAAGAGGCGGCGGTCGAGACGGAGGCGGGACGCGTCCGGCTGAAAATCGCCGCGGACCCGGAGGAATACGCCCTGCTGTATTCGCTGGAGGACGGGGTTTGGGTTCGGCTGGCGGCGGGTTCCGCCCGGGGGCTCTCGCCCGAGGACTTCGTGAATAAAATGTGTTTTACCGGCGTAGTGGTCGGTCTGTACGCGACCGGTAACGGGAAAGCCAGCGCAGCCCCGGCCCGGTTTGACTGGTTTGAGCAGCGAACGGAATAAAGGGAGTAAACTCGAAGGTTCACATCATATATTCTGAGGAGGGGCTTATGGATCACCTGAAGCGGACGGAAACGCCATTGAAGCAGCTGTTCCAGGAAGATTTTAAAATCGGAGCCGCGGTAAACCCGCGGACGATCGTTTCGCAGGAGGCGTTGCTGGCCCGGCATTTTAACAGCATCACGGCCGAGAACGAAATGAAGTTTGCCAGCGTTCATCCGGAGGAGGAGGTGTACACCTTCGAGGAGGCCGACCTTTTGGCGGCTTTTGCCCGGAAGCACGGCATAGCCTTGCGCGGACACACCTTGGTGTGGCACAACCAGACGACGGACTGGATCTTTCGAGATCGGAAGGGGGATTCGGTAAACAGGGAGGTTCTGCTGGAGCGGATGCGCTCCCATATTCATACGGTGGTCGGCCGTTATAAAGGAGATATTTATGCCTGGGACGTCGTGAACGAGGCGATCGCCGACGAAGGCGCCGAACTCTTGCGCTCCTCCCGTTGGCTGGATATTGCCGGCCCGGATTTCATCGCCAAGGCTTTTGAATTTGCCCACGAGGCCGATCCGGACGCGCTCCTGTTTTATAATGATTACAACGAATCGCACCCGCAAAAGCGCGACAAAATTTACGCGCTGGTCAAGTCTTTGCTGGATCGGGACATCCCGATCCACGGTATCGGCCTGCAGGCGCATTGGAACCTGTATGACCCAGCCCTGGAGGACATCCGCGCCGCGATCGAAAAGTACGCTTCCCTCGGCTTGCAGCTCCAACTCACGGAGCTGGACATATCGGTCTTCCGCTTCGAAGACAAGCGTGCCGACCTGAAGGCGCCGACGCCGGACATGCTGGAGATCCAGGCGGAGCGGTATGAGGCGGTCTTCCGTTTGCTTAAGGAGTATCGGAACGAAATTACAGCCGTCACATTTTGGGGAGCCGCGGACGACTATACGTGGCTGGACGATTTTCCGGTACGAGGCCGGAAAAACTGGCCGTTCCTGTTCGACGCCGGACACCGTCCGAAACCGGCCTATGACCGGATCGCCGCTCTTTAGCTAACGGTGAATGGCCAAATGGGCTCAACCTTCCTTTCCGCCGGCCTCTTTGCTTCGCTCGACAGGGCATAGCGGCCCTGGCGGCCAGACCGTGCCGGGTTGTTCTCGCCGACCACGGTCTTGTTTAGTTACAGCAAATCATGATGCACGGGAGGAACAGCGAATGGAATCCGAAAGCGCATTATACAAAGCATGGCTGCAGTACAGCGAACTGAGGGACGGCGATCTTCGGCGGGTTTACGCCGAATGGTTTGGTCGTGTCTACCTTGAGGCCGACCCCGGGACGGGGCCCGGGCAACGGTCGGCAGTGCTCGAAACGGCCGTGAGGGAGCTAAGACATGGCGCGGGGAAGATGCTGGGCGTGGATCCCGTCGTCCTAATCGGTGAACCTGAGGAGGGGCCTTGCCTGGTAATCCGGCGGCGGCGGGGAACAGGAACCGGAGAAACAGCGAGTCGGCCGTGGGAAAAGGGAGAAGGCGCGTTTTCGGTGAGTCTTCGCCCGTCCGGCTCGGGGAGGCGCCTGGAGTTGTCCGCCGATTCCGATCGGGGCGTGCTGTACGGGGTTTTCCATCTGCTTCGCGGGATCGCCATGGAGCGGACTCCCGAAGCCTTGGCGACGGAGGCGTCCCCGGTAAACCGGCTGCGGATGATCAATCAGTGGGATAATGCGAACGGTTCGATCGAGCGGGGATACGCGGGAAAATCGATTTTTTACCGGGAAGGAAACATCGTGCGGGACGTCGCGCGAATTCGGGATTACGCCCGTCTGTTGGCATCGGTGGGCATTAACGCGATTTCAATCAACAATGTAAACGTCCATGAACAAGAAACCCGCTTCATTACCGAGGAAGGGCTTCCGGATGTCGCGCGCGTGGCGGCGGTGTTTCGGGAGTACGGGATTGCGCTGTTTTTGAGCATCAATTTTGCCTCCCCGCTGGCCATCGGCGGGCTGAATACCGCCGACCCGCTGGATGCCGGCGTCCGGAATTGGTGGACGGAGACGGCGCGCCGGATTTACCGGCATATCCCGGACTTCGGCGGCTTTGTCGTGAAAGCCGACTCCGAGCATCGGCCGGGACCGTTCGCTTACGGGCGGGATCATGCCGACGGAGCGAACATGCTGGCCGAGGCTCTCGAACCTTACGGGGGGCTGGTGATTTGGCGCTGCTTCGTATACAACTGCATGCAGGATTGGCGCGACCGCTCCACGGACCGGGCGCGGGCGGCCTACGACCATTTTAAGCCGCTGGACGGGCGCTTCCGGGACAATGTGCTGCTGCAGATCAAAAACGGGCCGATGGATTTCCAGGTTCGCGAGCCGGTGTCTCCGCTGTTCGGAGCGATGCGGCAGACGAATCAGGTGATCGAATTCCAGATTACCCAGGAATACACCGGCCAGCAGCGCCATTTGTGCTACCTGATTCCGCAGTGGAAGCAGGTGCTGGACTTCGAGACGCACGCGGTACCCGATGGCGGGGAGGTCAAGCGGATTGTGGAAGGCTCCGGGTTCGGCATGAAATACAGCGGCGTGGCGGCCGTGTCCAACACCGGGGACGACGCCTGCTGGACCGGGCATCCGCTCGCACAGGCCAATCTGTACGGTTACGGCCGGCTGACCTGGGACCCGGACCTTTCCGCCGAGGAGATTGCCCGGGAATGGGTGGGGCAAACCTTCGGAAACGACAGGGAGGTTGCCGAGACGGTGACACGGATGCTCATGTCCTCCTGGCCGATTTACGAGAGCTACACGGCCCCGCTCGGCGTCGGCTGGATGGTCGTTCCCCACACACATTACGGGCCGGATGTGGACGGATACGAATACTCCCGCTGGGGGACCTATCATTTTGCCGACCGGGACGGCATCGGCGTGGATCGGACCGTCGCCACGGGTACGGGCTACACCGCGCAATATTTCAGTCCGAACCG
The DNA here is from genome assembly GCF_020179875.1 of Paenibacillus sp. alder61. Taxonomy (NCBI): domain Bacteria; kingdom Bacillati; phylum Bacillota; class Bacilli; order Caryophanales; family Paenibacillaceae; genus Paenibacillus; species Paenibacillus sp. alder61. The sequence goes on along the minus strand of NZ_JAIUDG010000008.1, from coordinate 116,051 downwards.
GGACATCTTCGAGTCGCCGGACACCTGCCCGGATGAGCTTCTGTTGTTCTTCCATCATGTGTCCTACGGCCACCGGCTGCGATCCGGAAAAACCGTCATTCAGCACATTTACGATACGCACTTCGAAGGGGCGGAGGCGGCGAAAGACTTGCGGGGCAAGTGGACTTCCCTGGAGGGCAAGGTCGATTCCGAACGCTACGCGCTGGTCGCCGAAAGACTCGCGGAGCAGGCCGAGCACGCCCGGCATTGGCGCGACGTAATCAATACCTACTTCTACCGCAAATCCGGCGTACCGGATGAGCGGGGGAGACGAATCTACTAGAAACGAAGCGCCCGGAGCGGGTTAACACTCCGGGCGCTTTATTTTCGTGGGTTGAGGGGGCGAGCCTACACGCCGGAGTAGGCCATGAAGCCGCCGTCGACCGGGACGACGGTGCCGGTGACGAAGCCGGAGGTGTCGGCGTCGGCCAGCCACAGCAGCGTGCCGAGCAGATCCTCGGGCACGCCGAAGCGGCGCATCGGCGTGTGGGCGATGATTTTCCGGGAGCGCTCGGTCGGCGTCCCGTCCTCCTGCATGAGCAGAGCGCGGTTCTGCTCGGTCAAGAAAAATCCGGGGGCCACCGCGTTCACCCGGATTCCCGCCTCGGCCAAGTGCACCGCCAACCACTGCGTGAAGTTGTTGACCGCCGCTTTGGCCGCGCTGTAGGCCGGCACCTTGGTCATCGGACAAGGCGCGCTCATCGAGGAGATGTTCAGCACCGTCGCCCCCGGGCGACCGACCATCTCCTTGGCGAACACCTGCGTCGGAATCAGCGTTCCGACGAAATTGAGATCCATCACGGTGCGCACGCCCGTAAGGCTCAAGTCAAAAAACGTCGTCACGTCCGGATTGGCCAAATCCTCGGCCCGGAACGTTTCGCCCGTCGTGTTGGCGCTGGGCTGGTTGCCTCCGGCGCCGTTGATCAACACATCGCACGGCCCGAACGCCGCGCGCACCGCCTGCTCCGCCGCCCGCACGCTGTCCGCGTCCGTGACGTTGCAGCCCACGGCGATCGCCGTGCCGCCGAGGCGGCGGATGTCCTCCGCCACCTGCTCGCCCCGCTCCGCCGTGCGGTTCAGCACCGCCACCCGCATGCCTTGGCGGGCGAGCTCCAAAGCCATCGCGCGGCACAGGACGCCGGCCCCGCCCGTGATAACCGCATTTTTTCCCTCTAACGCGGGATGCTTAGGCAATCGGGACATGGCCGTCCGCCTCCTTCCGTGCTTGTTCCGCGGGCCGCCGGCCCGCAAAGGCGTCCCACAACCCCCACAGGTACATAATGCCGAGGGCGCGGTCGTACAGCCCATATCCCGGCCGGCAGATTTCTCCCCAAAGATGACGGCCGTGGTCCGGGCGGCAGTAGCCCTTGAATCCGATGTCATAATAAGCCTTGACGATCCCCCGGATGTCGACCGATCCGTCCGATGTCCGGTGGGAGGTTTCGATAAAGTCGCCGTTTTCGTACACCTTGACGTTCCGGATGTGGGCAAAAGGGATCCGCCCGCTGAATTCATGAATCATGCCGATGATGTCGTTGTCCGGATTCGCTCCGAGCGAGCCGCTGCACAGGGTAATCCCGTTGGACGGGCTGTCGTGAAGGGCCAGAAACCGGCGGAAATTTTCCTGATCGGTCAATATCCGCGGCAGTCCGAAGATCGGCCATGGCGGATCATCCGGATGCACGGCCATCAGGACCCCGTGTTCCTCCGCGACAGGAATGACGGCGTCGAGGAAATATTTCAGGTTGGCCCACAAATCTTCGGCCGTCACGTTGCGATAGGCTTCAAACAGTGCGGTCAGGTGTTCGAGACGCTCCGGCTCCCAGCCCGGCATCGTTAGGGTGCTGTTTTCGTTAATGAGGCGCACCAGCTCAAAGGGATCCACCCCGCTGATTTTGGACTGTTCAAAAAAGAGTGCCGTCGACCCGTCCTCCATCGGCTTATGAAGCTCGGTCCGCACCCAATCGAAGACCGGCATAAAATTATAGCAGATCACTTTGACTCCGGCTTTGGCCAGCTTTTCGACCGTGCGGATGTAATTGCCGATATAGCGGTCGCGGGTAGGGAGGCCGAGCTTGATGTCCTCATGAACATTGACGCTCTCCACGACCTCGATATGAAGGCCGTGCCGGTCCGCGAGCCGGCGCATCTCTTCGATTCGCTCCATCGGCCATTCTTCTCCGGCCGGAAGATCGTGAAGCGCCCATACGATCCCCTCGACCCCGGGAATTTGCTTGATCTGTTCCAGCGAAACCGTATCGTTTCCTTCGCCGAACCAGCGGAATACCATACGCATAAGTCCACCGCCTTCTATGTGATGAGGGTTATTGCTCCGTTTTGCTGAAATAATCCGGGAATTTCTCCTGCAGCACGCTTAAGTTCGAAATGCTCAGTCTTAAATGCTCCTTCATCGTCCGATCGGCGAGTTCTTTATCCCGCCGTACCACCGCATCGCCCATGGCCCGGTGCTGATCATACAAATGATCCCAATACGGGTCCGTTTTCAGCCATAACACCCGGGTCCGGTTCAGGTGGGCATTCATCTGCTGAATGACGGACCAGGTGCCCAGCTTCCTACACCCTTCAAAAAGAATCCGATGATACGCCTCGTCCAATTCGAACATGGCGCTGCCGTCATGCCGGGCCAAGGCATCCCGTTGGAGCTCCAGGTTGTCATTCAGCGAGCGGAGCGATGCTTCGGGAAAATCCCGGCAGGCCAAGCGAATCACGGCCCGTTCCAGCTGCTCCCTCATAAATCGCGCTTCTTCGACCAGATCGGGGTCGATCAGCGAGACGCGGGTACCCCGCTGCGGCAGCACGACGAGCAATCCCTCCTGCGCGAGCCGGACGAAGCTTTCCCGGACGGGCGTTCGGCTGACTTGAAAAGCGACGGACATCTCTTTTTCCGAAAGTGCCGTCCCCGGAGGGAGCTCCAGAGTAACAATTTGCTGTTTCAGTTGGGCATAAACATGGTTTCCGGCAGATCCGGCCGCGGAGTCTGTCAATGGTTTCAAACGATCACCTCCTGTTAGGTTAGATACTACCATACAAGTATGGCAGTGTAACTGCACAAATTAAAGAAGTTTGGGGAAGTGAGGCTTGATTTGGGTAAAAAAAGGCGCGATCTGCGCATAGCAACACGTTCCATCCTTTGGTACCTTTTTGGTAAGCGCTAACATTAAAAAAGAAGCAGGAGGATGTCCGTGCCGATGAACGCGTTAAAAGGAGCTTATTATACGGATCGATATCGGAATTTGCTGGCCGACTACGGTTATGAGGAAGAGGAGATTACCCGGCGGGTGGAGGCCGCCTGGCGTGAGATGTTCGAGGGTGACGAGAAAACCCGGATTTATCATGAATCGGGCAGCGATATGGGGTATATGCTGGACACGGGCAACCACGATGCGCGCACCGAAGGAATGTCTTACGGGATGATGATGGCCGTGCAGATGGACCGCCGGGACGTGTTCGACCGCTTATGGAAATGGGCCGTGGATTACATGTACATGACAGAGGGGGAGAATGCCGGTTATTTCGCCTGGTCCTGCGCGCCCGACGGTACCAGACTGTCGGACGGGCCGGCCCCGGACGGGGAGGAGTATTTTGCGATGGCGCTGTTTTTCGCCTCCCACCGCTGGGGGGATCGGGAAGCGCCTTTCAATTATGGCGAACAAGCGAGGGAACTGCTGCGCACCTGTCTGCATAAAGGGGAGGACGGCAAAGGGGATCCGATGTGGAATAGGGACAACAAGTTGATCAAGTTCATCCCGAACTGCGAGTTTACGGACCCGTCCTATCATCTGCCGCATTTTTACGAGTTGTTCGCTTTATGGGCGGATCCGGAGGACCGGGCGTTCTGGAAGGAGGCGGCCGAGGCCAGCCGGCGCTACGTGCAGGCCGCCTGTCATCCCGTGACAGGGCTTGCCCCGGAGTACGCCCATTATGACGGCACGCCGAACCATGTCCGGGGGTTCGGGCACTTTTTCAGCGACTCTTACCGGGTGGCCGCCAATTTGGGACTGGATGCGGAATGGTTCGGCGGAGCAACGTGGGAGCGGGAAACCGCCGACCGGATTCAGGCTTTTTTTGCGAATAAAACGCCCGACGATTACCGCAGGTATACCATTGAGGGGGAGCCTTTCGAGGAAAAAGCGCTCCACCCGGTCGGCCTGCTTGCCACCAACGCCATGGCCTCGCTCGCCACAGAGGGAGCGAATGCCCGCGCCAGCGTGGAACTGTTTTGGAACACACCGCTTCGGACCGGAGATCGCCGCTATTACGATAACTGTCTCTATTTCTTCACCTTGCTTGCCTTGAGCGGCAGATACCGCATTTGGAAGCCTAAAGCGTGATGGAAGGGGGCGCGTGGCCGCGCGGCGAATTAACGGGAAAATCTCCCGTTAAATGAGGCGCAAGTGGCCGGGAGTGAGGATTACCTGGAAAAAGTCCCGCTAATCTGCCATGATCGGGCTGGATTGGCCCAAACGAGCTGAATTAGCGGGAGGAAATCCAGCTAATTAGGTGAGATCCCGCCTAATGAGGGAAATTAACGGGAGAAAATCCCGTTAATGCGAGCGGACGACGGGACTGGGCAGTATGGTCAGCGCACTCAGAAGATCGAGGCACTCTGGTGAAGAATTAGTTAGTTGAGTAATATGATTTGCCTGCAGTGTTTAGTTACGGTAGAAGGTAAAGACAAGTTAGAGCTTGGACTGTTAGGCTGGGCGAGGGCAGGCCTAGCCTTTAGGGGCGGGCACGGCCATGGTTGCCGTGATTGGCCAAGGTAGGCCATGGATAGGCCCTTGTTGGGCATGGATGTGCCCTGGATGGGACCTGGGCGGCGGATTAACGGGAAAACCTCCCGTTAAACGACGCGCGATTGGCTAGAGCAGCAACCTCGATAACATAGAATTCCTGCAAATCTGCATGTTTTTTTCCCTGTTCGGAACAAAAAAATGAAAACTCCTGCGATTCTGCAGGAATTTTCGACGAAACCGGCTCGATTGTCTAATATCGCTAAAAATGCCTGCAGTTTTGCATCTTTTTTCGAATCCTCTCGGGAACCGGCTTAAAATACCTGCAGATTGGCATCTTTTTGGAGTTGGGAAAGGTCGGAGAGTAGAGCGCTAGGCCCTTGATCCCCGTAGGTTTAAGGGTGAGGCACTAGAAGCGCCTAGTTTGCTACAACTGATCACCAACAACCGACCCGTACCGATTTAGCGCCGGGCCAACTTCCCATTACCGTTCAGAAGGGCCTCCCGCCACCTGTTGAACGCTTGCCAGGGGCCGCCGCCGTCCAACAGGGATTTGCCGATATAGATCCCCTCTTCGACGGAATCGGCGCGTTCCGTGAGATGCAGGCGCAAGGCGCTGTTCAAAACCGCCTGGTTGATGAAGGCCTGGTGGGCTTCACCGGTCAGGACGGCTTCGGTCACGCGCAGCTGCTCGGCGGCGGTCCATCGCGTTTCGGGCGGCACCGCTTCAAGCCCATAGGCTTCCGGGTCAATCACCCGGAGCCTGGCTTCGCTCGAATCGACCGTGTAAACGCGCGTAGGGCGGTCGATATGGACGTCCTCGGAGCCTTCCGGGCCCTGGACGATCAGGGCCTTTTGGTAATTCAGCCTCTGCAGGAGCTGGGCGGTCCGTTCAAACACGGTGTTGTGAAAAACACCGTACACGAGATACGGTGAGTGGCTGTAATCGACCAGCTTCTCCACAGTGTTGAGGATCGTGCGGAGGCCAAGCTCCTCCCGAAGCTCCCGCAGGTTCCGCAGCGGGGGACACCAAGCCTCGGCCGGCACGGCCAGGACGCCGCTTCCCTCGGCCGCGGCCGTCGTCCGCTCGCGGGAAAGCGCTCCTTCGTCAAGCCCCATGGCCTGGAGCACATCCATCAGGGTAACGCCCCACTTGGGCGGCAGTGAAGGGGTGCCGTGGATCGTTACCGGAACGCCGGCTGCGGCCAGCAGAAAGGCGGAGGCGAATCCGGCCATGAAGGAAGTTTTTCTTCCGTCGTATGGCCCGGCGCAATCCAGCCCCAGCCCCAGCCCCAGCCCGTCCGCGCTGCGCGGAATGCGCATTGACCGATCGCGGATCGCCTCGACGAAGGCGAGCAATTCTTCCACGCTCTCCATCTTGATCCGCTCCGCCAGGAGAAAGGCGCCGATTTGCGCCGGCGTCGCTTTCCGGTCCAGGATCAGCTCCGCGGCGGCGAGAGCTTCCTCGTAGTTCAGGTCGCGGGCGCCGCGTTTTCCCCGTCCGACTTCCTTCAATATATCCGTCATGTTCATACGGAATCCTCCTTGTGAACCCGCCTAGCCTTGCTAGGTTTTTAATTGTTGGTGAGCCTTGACGATCGAAGTGGCGATATCGACGATTCGTTTGCGTTCATTCATCGCCCGCCGGCGCAAAACGTCGTAGGCTTCCGCCTCCGGAATCCGGTTGATTTCGCACAAAATGCTTTTGGCTAAATCGATCCACTTGCGCTCCTCCAGCCGGGAGACCAGTTGGGCCCGCTCTTCAAGCCACTGACGCCGCTCAAAAAAATGCCTGCCGCCCAGGTGGAGGGCCCAATGGAGTTCGTGAGCTGACATGGTTGGTGTCAGGATGCCGTCGACCGGGATGTCTTCCTCGCAAGCTTCCAGGGAGGAGGCGGCCGTTTCGGCGCTGCACCACCAAAGAAGCGGAACCGGCTTCCACCGGGACAACCGCTGCTCCCAATCGCGAATTCCCGTGATCGGCAATTGGAGGACGACGGCATCGGCCTCCTGCATTTTTTTGCGGATATCCTGGCTTTGGCAGGAGGCAGATACCCGGTATCCATGGCGTTTCAGCAGATGCTCTGGCTCGGCATCACCTTCGGACGCATCGGATGGCCCCTCGTACTTCTTAAGGGAGGCGGATTCGCGAATGACCAACAGGAAACGCATCGGAATATAACCCTCCTATTCATTCCTACTTCAATAACCAACCCGTCATAAAACCTTACATAAAATCATCCTGTTTGAAAGTTTTATCTGTATTTTCGCGTGATATTTCTGAAAAATCAATATAATTTTCGTAAGAAAGCATGGATTAAGTGACATATGTAGCATTCAAGTCGCAAAATAATATAAGCTAACTTAACATGTAAACTATTTTCGCAAAATTCAGTTATTTAAAAATTTTATGTCATGTATATTGACATGCGGAGATTTATTGTTTATAATAGCCTCAACGATAACAACCAGTTCACATAACAAACCATCGGGCACAATGAGGTGTCGATGCTGAAGCGGCAACGGAGCCTGTCTTCGCCAGAATCAAGGATCGGAAATAAACATGCCATTCGCATGCTTATGACCGGCCTGTGGCGGAGCAGGCTTTTTCTGTTGTGCAGTGCTTGTACCGAGGACAAAAGAAACGGAAGGGGAGAACCGGACATGGGTGAAAAGAAAAAACTGGTGCTGGTCGGCAATGGGATGGCGGGAATGAGGACGGTCGAGCATGTCCTGAAGCTGGCCCCGGACGCTTATGAAATTACCGTTTTCGGAGCGGAGCCTCATCCGAATTATAACCGGATCATGCTGTCCTCCGTACTGGCGGGCGGGTCCGATATGAAAGAAATCGTAATCAACGACTTGGATTGGTACGCGGACAACGGAATCCGCCTTTACACCGGGGATGCGGTAGTCAAAATCGATACGATGAAGAAAAAGGTGGTTTCGGAGTCCGGCGTAGAGGCAGGGTACGACGCCCTGATCGTCGCCACGGGGTCTAACCCTTTTATGCTTCCGCTGCCCGGCGCGAACAAGGAAGGCGTCATCGGGTTCCGCGACATTAAGGACTGCCATTTAATGATGGAGGCTTCGAAAAAATACAAAAAAGCCGCCGTTATCGGCGGGGGGCTGCTGGGGCTGGAGGCGGCGAGAGGCCTGCTGCATCTGGGGATGGATGTCTCGGTGATCCATATCCATTCTTATTTAATGGAGCGCCAGTTGGATGAGCCGGCGGCCAAAATGCTGCAGCGGGAACTGGAGGCCCAGGGGATGAAATTCCTGATGGCCAAACAGACCGCGGCGATCCGGGGAGGGCGCCGGGCCGACGGGCTTGAATTCGCGGACGGCAGCTCCCTGGATGCGGACCTCATCGTTATGGCCGTGGGGATCAAGCCGAATGTGGAGCTGGCCAATTCGGCGGGACTGCAGGTCAACCGGGGCATCGTCGTGAACGACTTCCTCGAAACCAGCGTTCCGGGCGTCTATGCGGTAGGCGAGTGTGCCGAGCACCGCGGGATCGCCTATGGCCTCGTGGCTCCGCTGTACGAGCAGGGAAGTGTGCTGGCGAAGCGCCTGGCTGGCGTGGAAACCGGCGGCTACACGGGTTCGGTGACCTCGACGAAGCTGAAGGTGTCCGGGGTGGACGTTTTCTCGGCCGGGTATTTCATGGATGCCCCCGGAACGCGGTCGATGCGGATTCAGGACGACCTGGAGGGTACCTATAAAAAAATCGTGCTGCAAGACGATAAGCTGGTCGGTGCCGTGCTGTTCGGGGATACGTCGGATGGAGCCTCCCTGTTCGCGAAGATCAAGAGCGGGGAGAGCGTGGCCGGCAAGGAGAAAGAGCTGCTGCTCGGTTTCCCGGCTGGAGGTGGAGCGGCCGCTTCGCCGGCCGCCAGGCTCGCCGCCATGGCGGATGACGAAATCATCTGCGGCTGTAACGGCGTCTCCAAAGGCACGATCGTAAACGCGGTCAAGGACGGCTGCGGCACGGTCGGCGAAATCAAGGCCTGCACGAAGGCGTCCGGTTCCTGCGGCGGATGTAAGCCACTGGTCGAAGGGCTGCTCGAGCTGTATGGAGACGGGACCGCGGGCGAGCCTGTCAAGGAGGGCATCTGCGGGTGCACTTCGCTGGGACGCGATGAAATTGTGGAGAGCATTCGGGCGATGTCGCTCAAATCGGTAAAAGAAGTCATGAACGTGCTGGAATGGCGGGAGCCGGAAGGCTGCTCGAAATGCCGACCCGCGCTCAACTATTACCTGGGCATGCTCTGGCCGGCGGAATATATGGACGAGAAGGAGTCCCGCTTCGCCAATGAGCGGTACCACGCCAACATCCAGAAGGACGGCACTTATTCCGTCGTGCCGCGCATCTACGGCGGGGTAACTTCCCCGGCCGATCTCAAGCGGATCGCGGCGGTGGCGGAGAAATACGACGTGCCGATGGTCAAGTTTACCGGCGGACAGCGGATCGACCTGCTCGGCGTAAAGAAAGAGGACCTTCCGAAAATTTGGGCCGAGCTCGATATGCCGTCGGGCCATGCTTACGGCAAGGCTTTGCGGACCGTAAAAACCTGCGTCGGCTCCACGTTCTGCCGGTTCGGCACCCAGGATTCGATCGGCATGGGGATCGCGCTGGAGAAGGCCTTTGAACGGCTCAACACGCCGGGGAAAGTGAAGCTGGCCGTCTCCGGGTGCCCGCGGAACTGCGCCGAGGCGACGATCAAGGATCTTGGCGTGGTCGCGATCGACGGAGGCTGGGAACTTTATGTCGGCGGCAACGGAGGCGTCAAGGTTAGGGCGGCCGACTTGCTGTGCACGGTGAAGACGGAGGAGGAAGTCATGGAGTGGACGGCTGCGTACCTGCAATTTTACCGGGAGCAGGCCAACTGGAACGAACGCACGGCGCAATGGGTGGAGCGCGTCGGGCTGGAGACGATCAAGGCGGTGCTGGAAAACGCCGAGGAACGCCAGGCTTTGGCCGCCCGGATCGAAGAAACGCTGAGCCGGACGACGGATCCGTGGAAGGAGATCATCAACAGCGAAGAGCTGCGGAAAAACTTCGAACCGCTGCCGAGCGCGGAGCAGGTCGTGGGGTAATCGGACTATTTTGCGGATGGATGCCATGAATGATGATTTGGGAGGGAACAGCCATGCTGACGAAAATAAAAATCGCCCAAGTGCAGGATATCGATGTGCTGGGCTCACGGACTTTTACGGTGGGAGATAAAGAGATCGCCCTGTTCCGGCTAAGCGACGGCAGCGTTCATGCCGTGGAGAACCGCTGCCCGCACAAAGGCGGGCGGTTGTCGGAAGGGATGGTGTGCGGGTCCAACGTCCACTGTCCGCTGCACGATTGGAAGATCGATCTGCGGAGCGGCAACGTCCAGGAGCCCGACCACGGTTCGGTGATCGTGTATGAAACGGAAGTGGACGCCGCAACGGGCTCCGTCTACATCACTATAGATTAACTGGAACAGGGAGGCTGGGGCCGATGGATCATGTAAAACCTGCGGAAGTACTTGAAGCGATCATTGGAGCGGGGGCCGATAAGGCCGCCTTGGGCATCCGGCAAATGCTGGTGAAAGGCTTTTTGGCCGGCGCGATTCTGGCTTGTGCAACGACGCTGGCCTTCACCGCGACGCAGCAAACCTCACTTGGAGTGGTGGGGGCGTTCATTTTTCCCGTCGGTTTCGTCATCATTATTCTGCTGGGTTTGGAGCTCGTGACGGGCAGTTTTGCGCTGATCCCGCTCGCCGTTCTGGAACGGAAGGCCTCTTTCCGGCGGATGCTGGCGAACTTCGGCTGGGTCATTCTCGGGCACCTGCTCGGCTGCGCCCTTTATGCCGTTCTTTATGGGCTGACGATTACGAAAATGGGGACCGATTTGAGCCACCCCTTGGTCCATACGCTGATCACGACGAGCGAAGCCAAAACCCTCGGGTACAAGGCGATGGGCCTTTCGGGTCTGGGGCTGGTGCTGATCAAGGCGGTGCTGTGCAACTGGATGGTGACGCTCGGCGCGGTGATGGCCTTTACTTCGCGTTCGACTGCGGGAAAAATCATCGCCATGTGGCTGCCGATTCTGATCTTTTTTGCCCAGGGGTTTGAGCATGCGGTCGTCAACATGTTCGTCATTCCCGCCGGGATGCTGCTCGGGGCGAAGGTGAGCCTGACGGACTGGTGGATGTGGAACCAGCTTCCGGTGTTGGCCGGAAATTTGCTCGGGGGCGTGACTTTAACGGGCTTGGGACTCTACTTTTCGCTGAAAAAGAAAGCCTCCCCTGCAGCCCCCACCATTTCCCCAGTTGAGACGGGCGAGGGCCGGTTCATTCCGGCGCCCGCTTCCCGGGCGGGGGAAAGCGTATGATGCGCCATGGGCTGGGGGAAGGCTTCGTAAGCATCGTGGGAGCGGGCCCCGGCGATCCGGAGCTGATCACGGTGAAGGCGCTCAAGGCGATCCGTGCGGCGGACGTGATCCTGTACGACCGGCTGGTGAACGTCGAGCTGCTCACCTACGGCGATTCGCTCGCCGAGCGGATCTACTGCGGCAAGGCGCCGGGGCGGCACGCCATGACGCAGGACATGATCCAGCGCCGGATGATCGACAGCGCGCTGGAGGGCAAACGGGTGGTCCGCCTTAAGGGCGGGGACCCGTTCGTGTTCGGGCGCGGCGGCGAAGAGGCGCTGGCGCTGGCCGCCCGGGGCATCCCGTACGAGGTGATCCCGGGCATCACCTCGGCGATCGGCGCGGCGGCCGCGTCCGGCATCCCGCTGACGCACCGCGGCGTCGCGGCTTCCTTCGCCTGCGTGACGGGCAGCCGCTGCCCGGGCGCCGAGACCGGCGAGGACGGCGGAAGCCCGGCCGTCCAGTGGGAGCTGCTGGCCCATGCCGTCGACACGCTGGTGATCTACATGGGCGTCAGCCAGCTGAAGGAGATCCGCAGCGAGCTCCTGCGGCACGGCAAGGCCGCCTCGACGCCCGTGGCGCTCATCGAGAGCGGGACGACACGGCGGCAGCGCACGTTCACCAGCACGCTCGGCGAGGTGCACAAGGTGGCCGCGGCCGTGCAGATCAGCAACCCGGCGCTGATCGTGATCGGCGCGGCCGTGCTGGTCCGCGATCAGCTGGCCCAGCTGGAGCGCCAGGCGGCGTCGATGATCGGATAAGACTCAAAAAAGGTGTCCTCGATTATTTCGGGACACCTTTTTTTGAGTTTGCGGGCGAGTGGGTGGAAGTAATTATCGGGAAAAACTCCCGCTAATAGCCTCAATACGATTGGCAGTGTGCGTCTCGGCCTCATTCACCCGGAAGGCGCAAGGATCGAACTGAATGGCTGAGCGGTAGTTGTTCTCCCCGTTCCTATAATCGAGCTTTAGTTAATTGTTTTTGAGCTCGGCCAGCAGCTCGTAAGAATGCAAACGGGCCTTATGGTCATAGATTTGTCCGGCGACGATCAGTTCGTCCGCGCCGGTCTCCTGCAGGATTTCCTCCAACCGGGTCCGGACCGTGTCCGGGGAACCGATGGCCGAAAAGCCGAGTTGGCGCTGAACGAGCGCTTTTTCCTGCGGCGTCCAGATCTCCTCCAGGCTGTCGACCGGTGCGCTCAACTGGCCGGGGCGGCGGCGGATCAGGTTCAGGAATTGCATCTCCTGCGAAGTCGCCAGCCTGCGGGCCTCGGCATCCGTGTCGGCGACGATCACGTTCACGCCGACCATGGCGTACGGCTTCTCCAGGTGAACCGACGGCTGAAAATGGCCGCGGTACAAATCCAGCGCCGGCAACAGGTAATCCGGCGCGAAATGGCTGGCGAAGGAGAACGGCAGGCCCAGAGCGGCGGAGAGTTGAGCGCTGAAACCGCTCGAGCCCAGCAGCCAGATCGGGATGTTCAGCCCTTCGCCGGGTATAGCCCTTACCCGCATCGAGGAACTCGATACGGGGTGGAAGTACTCCCGGAGCTCGCGCAGCCGCTCCGGGAAGTCCTGGCCGTCGCTGCCCGGGCCGCGGCGCAGCGCCTGCGCCGTAAGCTGGTCGGAGCCGGGCGCCCGACCGAGGCCCAGATCGATCCGCCCGGGATACAGCGTCTCGAGCGTCCCAAACTGCTCGGCGATCACGAGCGGCGAATGGTTCGGCAGCATGATGCCGCCCGAACCGACGCGGATCGTGCTCGTTCCGCCGGCCACGTAGCCGATGGCTACCGAGGTGGCCGAGCTGGCGATTCCCGGCATGCTGTGATGCTCGGCGAGCCAGAAGCGCTTATAGCCCCATGCTTCGGCATGCCGGGCCAGATCCAGCGAGTTGTTTAGCGACTGGGCGGCCGTGCCGCCAGCGGTGATCGGGGCGAGATCCAATATGGACAGAGGAATCGCGGACAACGGTCTGTTATCGGAAACGTTAGGGAAATGAAGACCGTAACTAAGTTCAGACATGAAATCGATACCTCCCAATTTTTTATACATACTTTAGATCACTATCATACCAAAAGTAACTACAAAGATGAAAGTAGGGGCGGGATATGATGCATCTTTTCATTTAATATGCCCGACTTCTCTTGATCTGACCGAAATTTTGCCGGCATCATGCAACATCTTTGGATCGCGGGGGCGGCAAATTGTTGATGGGATTGGGAAAAGTCTCAAATAAGGCCGTTTGGGACGCTATTTGCAAGTAGGCATTATAGCGCGCGCCCGAGGCAGCCAACCGAGGCCAAACTTCTAACGGAAGCCATAGCCGCTATTTCGTGCTTTAAGGGGAAAATGGAATTCTAACGGACGTAGTAGCGGCTATTTCGGCAAAACAGGGTCATTTAAGCGGTGTTTGGCCCAAATAGGCGCTATTATTTCCGTTAGAATTCCTGAAGAGCCCATTTAAGCGAAATAGCGTCTATTATGTCCGTTAGCGTAACTTAGAGTAACAATGGGGAGTTGTCCCCCCGAGTAGCCAACCGAGGCCAAGCTTCTAACGGAAGCCATAGCTGCTATTTCGAACTTTCAGGGGAAAATGGAATTCTAACGGACGTAGTAGCGGCTATTTCGGCAAAACGGGGTCATTTAAGCGGTGTTTGGCCCAAATAGGCGCTATTATTTCCGTTAGAATTCCTGAAGAGCCCATTTAAGCGAAATAGCGGCTATTATGTCCGTTAGAGTAATTTTGAAGCTGGCTTTTATCGAAATGACGCCCTGTCGATCGAACGGAAGACCCTGTCTAGCCTCGGTCCCGAGGGTGCCGGCCCCGAGGATTCGGCACGACGCGAAAGATGCGCGTGCCTGGCCTCGCCTGAGCTTACCGCCGGCAATATGTGAGCATTGCGTGTGCCCAGCCTGGGTTATCCCTTGGCTAGATCCGCCCCGAGCACTCCGGCTCCACGCCAATTTGCCCGTACTCCCATTGCAGTCTCAAGCGCCGTCTCTGGCGTCCGGCCTCTCGCACCGTGTTTTCCCAAATGTATCTGGCCCTCCACATCGGCACCAGCGCATCAGCTTCCCGCCTCAGCCCACCGTGCATCAGCCCCTCCGGCCCGCATCATCTCCCACGGATCATCTCCCTCCCGCATCTGACCCGTTGTCATCCGTTTATCGTGTATCCGCTCGTGCATCCACTCATCCGCTCCCCTGCATCAGCCCCTGCTTTAGCTCTAAACGCCGCATTGCTCCAACGCCCCGTTGCTCCAACGTCTCGTTGCTCCAACGCCCCAACGCCCCAACGCCAAAACAGCCCGTCCAGCACAATATGCTGGACGGGCTGTTGAAGCTTAGCCTTTCACCGCGCCGGCGACAACGCCTTTGACGATGTATTTTTGCAGGAAGATAAATACGATGATCGAAGGGAGCACGGCCATTACCATGGCGGTCATCGCGTACTGCCAGTCGGAGGTGTATTGTCCGACGAAGGTGTAGGCGGCCAGGGTGAGCGTCTTGGTGTCCGGCGAGCCGTTGACCATCAGGAGCGGGAGCAGGAAGTCGTTCCAGATCCACATCACGTCGATGATGATGATGGTCGTCGTGACGGATTTCAGCAGCGGGAAGATCACGCTGAAGAAAAGCCGGAACCCGGAGGCGCCATCGATCGTGGCGCTTTCGTCGATCTCCTTCGGAATGCCTTTGACGAAGCCGTGATAGATGAACAGGGCGAGCGGGGCGCCGAAACCCCAGTACATAATGCCGAGTCCCCAGGTGCTTTCGGCAAGATGCAGGTTTTTGGCCATTTGCAGCACGGTCAGCATGATCGACTGGAACGGGATCAGCATCGGCATGATGCAAAGGAAGTAGATGATCCCGCTGGCCTTGGATTTCGTGCGCGCCAGTTTGTAAGCGGCGATGGAGGATATCAGGACGATACCGGCCAGGCCGAGAATGGTTATTACGGCATTGTTCAGGAACAGCCGCGGATAATTAATGAATTTCCAAACGTACGTATAGTTTTCGAACGCCAGCACCTTCGGAAGCGCGATGACGTCGGTCATGACCTCGGAAAAGTTCTTAAGCGAGTTGATGATGGTCAGAAACAGTGGATACAGGAATATCAAGGACAGAATGACCATCACGACTTCAAGCAGAATACGTCCTGTTTTGCTGGATTTCATTAAGCCTCAACCTCCCTGCGTTTAAAGATCGTTAACTGGATTACGGTGATGACGAGTACCGCAACGAACAGAATGAGCGCTTTCGCCGTACCGTAACCGTACAAGTTGTTTTGGAACGTGTCGCGGTAAATATCGTAAGCGACCGAGTAGGTCGTTCCGCCCGGACCGCCGCCCGTAAGGGACAGGATGACGTCGAACACTTTGATCGAGTTGGTCAGAGCCATGAACACGGAGATCGTGATCGACGGAGCGAGCAGCGGCAGCGTGATGTTGAAGAAGCGGCGGATCGGACCCGCGCCGTCCACGGTAGCGGCTTCCTTCAGGTCGTCCGGCACGGATTGAAGACCGGCGATATAGATCACGAGATAGAAGCCGATGGATTGCCAGAGCGAAACGAGCAGAATCGAGATAAAGGCGAGCCCGGGTTCACCCAGCCAACTGAGCTGGAAGATTCCCCATCCGGTGCTCTCCCCCAAGGACTCGAATCCTTGCATGAAGATAAACTTCCAGATAAAACCGACGATAACAAGGCTGAGGATATAAGGAATAAAGAACGCGGCTCTCAGCCAGTTGGTCGTTTTCAGCTTCATATCGAGGACCAACGCCAGCAGAATGGCCAGTACGTTGACCAGGATAATGTATAAAATGGCATATTTAATGGTGAACAAGGCCGCGTTTGTAAAGTTGGCGTCCCCCATAAAGATTTGCTTGAAGTTATCCAGTCCGATAAATTTCGGATGCTTCGAGATCCCGTTCCATTTCGTCAGGGAATAGCGGATCGTCATGATAAACGGATAATAGAACACGGCGATGACGCAAATTAGAACGGGAAGCGTAAAGGCTCCGAATTCGAGCTTTTCGGCACGTTTTCTCCCTAGTTTCAACATAATGCACCTCTTTTTCGTGGCGATGGTTTAAAATCGCTGTTGTATTTCAGTTATAATGCAATTATAGGACAGGGGGTATCCGGCCTAAATGGATTTAAATAAACAGTTAAGGGTAAAAAGGTGAACTGTGAAAAAGCGCGCAGATAGGATGGAGCAGATGAGACACCGCATAGATAAAGCCTTTCGAAGCCTGATCGAACCGATTTCCCGCAGGCTGGTCAATAAGCTTATTTTGTTTTTTTCCACGATTATTATCCTGGTTGTCGGTTCGTTAACGATCATTTCCTACAACATGCTGCAGCGGGAGTCCGTGGACCACAGCATCGAGAGCACGGCGAGCAACCTGAAGCTGGTCAATCAGAATCTGGAGGATTATCTGGCAGGGATCGAGCAGTTGTCCCTCCCGCAAATCCGATACGATGATCTGATCCGCGCCATTATCCATGAAGATCAGGATTACGCCGCCAAAATGTACCTGGAGGACTATCTCCGCAGTCTGTTTTATTCGCGCGACGACTTGAGCAGCATTTACTTGTACCTTGTCGGGCAGGGCAAGTATTATTCGATCACCCAGGAAGCTTACGATATCAAGCTGCGGATCAGTTACGAAGGGCGGATTCCGGAACAGCCCTGGTTCAAGGAGGCGATGGAAAGCCCGCATAACCGGTCTTACCAGTCTTTTTTGGATCCCGGGACGAAGACCGGCTATACCGCGAACGTGGATCCGGGGTTTATGGCCTATCACCGGGTACTGCGGTCGATCGCTTCGAGGGAGCCGCAGGCGGTGATATCTTTTTATTTAAAGCCCGATATGAAGAATGGAATTATGCAGGACATCCCGTTTGAGGACGGGGAGCACCTGCTTTATCTGGACCCTAACAATGTGCCGTTTCATACGGACGATCTTGAGTTTTACAAACAAATGAAAGAAGCGGGCGGACTTCCTCCGTCAGGTGAAAAGGCGGCGGCCGGACCGATGACCTGGACCGCGGAGGGCCAAAAATATCTGATCGTGTACAATGTCGGGGAGCAGGACGGCTGGAAGCTGGTCAAGCCGATCCCTTACAGCAACATCTACGAGCCGGCCCGGAGAACGCGGGATCTGAACTATTTGATCGGGTTTATTTTTCTGGCGATTTCGATCGTGCTGGTCACGCTGATCTCCAATGCGATCACGCAGCCGCTCAAAAAGCTGTCCCATCAGATGAAGCGGTTCAGCGAAGGAACCTTCGATGCCGAGGCCCCTGTGCGGGGCAGGGATGAAATTGCCTACCTGACGCGGCATTTTAACCGGATGGTTACCCGGACCAACGATCTGATCAATGAGCGGTACAAGATGAAGCTGGTGGAGAAAAATGCGATTTTAAAAGCGCTGGAGGCGGAAATCAATCCGCATTTCCTGTACAACGCGCTGCAGGCGATCTCCACCAAAGCGCTGAAGAGCGGCGATTTTGACGTCGCCGACATGGTGGATGCGCTGGCATTAACGCTGAGATACTGCATAAGCGGCAAAGACATCGTTTACGCTAGAGAGGAGCTTAAACATATCGACCGGTACATGGCGCTGCAAAAAGCCAGATTCGGCAGTCGGCTGGACGTATCCGTCGAATGGGACGATTCGCTGATGGAGCTGCAAATCCCCAAGCTGTCCATTCAAACGCTCGTTGAAAATTCCATCAAGCATGCGGTGGAGAAAGTCTCCATGGCGGTCCTGATCACGATCCGTGCGGAGCTTGCTGATACCCATGCGGTCATTACGGTGGAGGACAACGGGCCGGGAATTCCGCCGGCCCGGATGGAGGAAGTGCTGGCGTCATTCCGCAAGGAATGGGAGGAACAGGAAGGGGAGAACATCGGCTTGAAGAACTTGAACACCCGGCTGGTTCTACTTTACGGAGAGGAAGCCGGTTTGAAGATTGAGAGCGGGGAAGAAGGCACGAAAATGATCATGCTGATACCGCGGGGAGGCCAAAGTCATGTATAAAGTGCTGATCATTGACGACGAAGAACCGCTGCGCGAAGCGATTCGCATCCTAGGCGAATGGGAGCGGCTCCAGGTAGACACGGTGCTGGAGGCGACGGACGGCAAGTCCGGTCTCGACATGCTGCGCGAGCACGAACCCGACCTCGTTATGGTCGACATGAAGATGCCCGAAATGAACGGGGTGGAGTTTCTGCGGGCGGTGGAAGCGGAATTTCCCGAGCTGTTGACGATCGTCATCAGCGGGTACAACGATTTCGAATTTACCCGGCAGGCGATCCATTCCAAAGTGCTGGATTACTTGCTCAAACCGATTAACCGCCAGGACCTTAACCAGGCGCTCGGCAAGGCGATCGGCCTGTTGGAGGCGAAACGCGAGATTCGCAGCGAATCGATCCGGCGGAATATCGCTTTTAATATGTCGCTGCCGAAGCTGAAGGAGAAGATTTACTTCTCCATTATCGAACGAAGCTTCAAGAAGCAGAGCAACAAGGCCTTTCTGGCGCTGATCGGCGCCGAAGAGGAGAACCTGCGATATGGGACGCTCGTCCTGCGGATTTTGAATATGGAGTCGATTCGGGACAGTCGGTTCAATTCGGATACGGAGCTGCTCTATTTTGCCGTGGCGAATGTAATCAATGAAATGTCGGATGACGGATTGCAATGCTTCAGCTTCGCGAATCCTAAGCAGGAACGGGAAATCATCGCGGTGTATACCGCTAACGGGGGGTACCCGCAGGAGCTGTTGTTCCGCTCGGAACAATTGTTGAAGCGCGTTGTCTCCACGCTGAGTTCTTTGTTCGGCATCATTGCGGCCGGCGGGGTCGGCCAGTCTTGCGGCGATCCGCTGGAGCTCGCCGACTCTTATGAAGCGGCGAGCTCCTCGCTCAAGGCGATCGACCTGTTAAAGCTGACGGGGAAGGCGGTGATCGGTTCCGGGGACCAGCGGAAGGCCCGCGACGTGCATTCCCTGACCGGCCGGATGCCGATTCTGCGCAGCGCCCTGGAAGCCGGTAACTTGAACCATGCCAAAACAGTCCTCGGCGAATTTGTCCGCAAAGTTCGCGCTTCCGCCTTTTTCGGCCTGGGAGATGCGGATCGGATGGTTCGCGAGATTGTCGTTCTTTTTAATGATATGGCTCTGGAGCTTGGCGTTTCGTCGGACCGGCTGCCGTCTTTCAGCGGAGAACGCGGGCTGCGCTCGGTTCGGGTGATGACCGATTTTGCGACCTTTGACGAATTCGAGGGCTTGCTGATGCGGGTCCTGGAATACTATAGTGAGCAAATTCGCCAGGCCATGGCCGGGAGACGTCCGTTCAATGTGGAGGACATCAAGGAGTATATCGATAACCACTACTATGAAGATATTAAAATATCCATGTTTACGGAGAAGTACTTTTTAAGCCGGGAATATTTAATGAAACTGTTTAAACAGCAGTACGGTTACGGGATTCACGAGTATGTTCAAAAGGTGCGCATGGACAAGGCGCAGGAACTGCTCGACGACTCCACCCTGAAAATTCAGGAAATTTCCGAAATGCTGGGTTACAAGGACAAGAATTATTTCAGCAAAGCCTTTCGGAACTACTACGCCATCTCCCCGTCGGAATACCGGAGTCAGCGGGCGGAGGGGGCTAAAAAGTGAACTGCGCCAGGACACCACTTTTTTACCCTCAAGACACCACATATCTACATTTTTATTGGACACCCTTTTAATTAGAATAGGGAGCATAGAAGGTCAAACCTCTAGAATAAACACAACCAAGAAAGTGGGGGTATAAATGAAAAAGAAGATTTGGGCGGGTCTTTTTAGCCTGACGCTGATCATGGGACTTTTATCCGCTTGCGGCGGCAATAACGCGGCCAACAACGGGGCGACGGGAGGTACGGGCGCTGGAAACGGCGGTGCTGCGAACGACAACAAGAAGGTCACCATCAACATGTTTACGGCTTCGCCGGAATACACGGATGCGTTTAATGCCTACATCGAAGAATATAAAAAAGTGAAGCCGAACGTAACGATCAATCTGGAAATTATGCAATCCGACTACAACACCGTATTGAAATCCAGAATCGCGGCAGGCAGCACGCCGGACGTATTCCAAACGACCGCGGGCGGGGACATCGATACTTACGCCGAATACAGCGCCGACTTGACCAACGAACCGTTGGCGGCAGCCATGACGGACGCCGTTCGCGCCAACATGAGTTCCAGCGACGGCAAAGTGCTCGGTCTGCCGGTAAAAGGCAACCTCTTCTCGATCGTATATAACAAGAAATTGTTTGAGGAAGCCGGGATCACGACATTCCCTAGAACGACAGCCGAGATGGAAGACGCCATCGCCAAGCTGGAAGCCAAAGGCATCACGCCATTCGCCAATGCCTACAAAGAATGGTGGGTATGGAAGCACCTCTTCCAACACTTTGTGGATGCCGCCGCACAGGATGCCGGCGTAACTCCGAAAGAACTCGTCGACAAATTTATCGCCGGGGAAGCCAAAATCAAGGATTATCCTTTGCTGTACAATAACTTCTTCGCTTATGTTGACACGACGGTAAAACATGGTACGGACAAGCCTTTGGAGCGCGACAGCAACGCTCAAGTCAGCGACTTCGCATCCGGCAAGGCCGCGATTCTGAACGGTAAGGGCGCATGGGACGAAGAAGCGATCAAGAAAATTACGCCGGACATCCAAATCGGTATCGCGGGATACCCTGTCAGCGACAAGCCGGAGCAATCCCAAATCATTACGGGGGCCGACCAGGCGCTGCGGATCAACAAAGATTCCGCTGTAGCGAAGGAAACGATTGAATTCTTCAACTGGCTGTATACTTCGGAATACGGTAAGAACTGGTTCTCCAGCGTTGCGAAAGTAATCCCTCCAATCAAGGACGCTCCGCTTCCTGATCTGGATATGCCGAAGCAAATGGACGAAATTTTGAAAAAAGAGCCTTCCGGCGACCTCTCCATCAACTACTCGCTGGATACGTTCCACCAAAAATTCGGTGAAATTATGCAGGCTTACATTGGCGGCAGCAAAGATAAAGACGCTGCAGTAGCCGAAATCGAACAAGCTTGGGTACAACTCGGTTCCGCTCAATAATACCGGGCCGCGAGTCACTCCCCTTAACGCAGCACCGCCTGGTGCTGCGTTAAGTTTTTTTCAGGAATTGGAAGGTATAGGATGAAGTAAAGAGTACGGCGATGGCGTCTCAACTTGCATAGACCCATGATAAAAGAGATATGAGGAGGAGAACGATGACGAAGACTCGGAACATCGAGATGATAGAAAACGGATTGCACCTGGTCTTGGAGATCACGGAGGAACAGGATGTCCGGCTGCTGCATTTCGGGGCGGTGCCGTACGACGAGCGGGAAATTCGCGAAGATCAAAAACAAGGCTTTCGCCTGATGGAATTGCAGCTTACCGGCGAAGACCGGGAGGAATACCACGGCCGGACGCACCGCGCCACTTACCCCGGACTGCGAATGCGCTATGCCGGTCATGCGGATGTCCGGAACGAGACGGGGCGCAAGCTGGAAATCACGCTCAAGGACCCGGTAACCTCGCTTTCGGCCGTGCAGCACATTCAGTTTTACGATGGCGTTCCCACCGCCCGCGCCTGGGTGGTTTTAAGCAATGAAGGAACGGAAGAACTGGGCGTGGAATACGTCTCTTCCTTCGCATTGACCGGAATCGACAAGGAGGGGGTACGGTCCCGCGACGAGAAAATGAAGCTGTTCATTCCGCATACGGGGTGGCAGAGCGAATTGCAGTGGAGAGCGTACCGGCTGCCCGAGCTCGGGCTGTCCCATTTGACCGACCGGTCCTCAAAACGAATTTCTTGCAGCAATACCGGGTCTTGGTCCGCCGCGGAACATATTCCGATGGCGGTGCTGGAGAACGAGGAGGCGGGTACGACCCTCTTCTGGCAGATCGAGCATAACGGCTCCTGGCACTGGGAAATCATCGACCAGAACGATTATTTGACCGCGTTGATCAGCGGACCGACCGAACACGACAACCATTGGTGGGACAAGCTGGCACCGGGAGAGCGGTTCGTCAGCATCCCGGTCGCCGTCGGCTCGGTGTCCGGCGGATTCGACGAGGCCATCGGGGCGCTGACCCGATACCGGCGCAAAATCCGCAGACCGAACGAGGATAACCGGCTGCTGCGGGTAATTTTTAACGATTATATGAACTGTCTGTGGGGCAGCCCGACGACGGCGAAGCTGCTGCCGCTGATCGATGCCGCCGCTGAGGCGGGAAGCGAATACTTTTGCATCGATGCCGGTTGGTATGCCGCAGGGGAATGGTGGGACGGCGTGGGCGAGTGGCTGCCCTCGGAGGAACGTTTCCCGGAAGGCATCAAATATGTCCTCGACTATATTCGGGGCAAGGGCATGATTCCGGGTCTGTGGCTGGAGTTGGAAGTCATGGGCATCCACAGTCCCAAGCTGAAAGATACGGATGACAGCTGGTTCTTTATGCGGCACGGCAAACGGGTCAAAGACCGGAGCCGGTATCAGCTGGACTACCGGAATCCGGCGGTCCGGGCGCACGCGACCGAGGTGATCCGCCGGCTGGTGGAGGACTACGGCGTCGGATACATCAAGATGGACTACAACATCAATGCGGGGATCGGGACCGAAGCCGGGGCGGACAGCGTAGGCGACGGGCTGCTCCAGCATAACCGCGCTTATCTGGAGTGGCTGGACGGCATTTTTGCCCGTTATCCCGACCTCGTCATCGAGAACTGCTCCAGCGGCGGCATGCGCATGGACTATGCGATGCTCAGCCGTCACAGCATCCAGTCCACCAGCGATCAGGAGGACTACGTCAATTACGCGGCGATCGCGGCGGCTTCCCCGTCCGCGCTGACGCCGGAGCAGTCGGCCATCTGGTCATACCCGCTGCGGGAAGGCGACGACGAGGAAGTCGTGTTCAACATGGTCAACGCGCTTTTGCTGCGCGTGCACCAAAGCGGCCACCTGGCCGAACTCAGCCCGCGCCGGCGGGAACTGGTGAAGGAGGCCTTGGATTACTACAAAACGATCCGCGCGGATATCCCCGAAGCGCTGCCGTTCTGGCCGCTCGGCTTGCCGACCCAGCAGGACGAATGGGTGAGTCTCGGACTTCGGCGGGAGGACCGGGTGTACCTGGCGGTGTGGCGGGTGCGGGCTGCGGAGTCGGGCAATCCGCACAAGCCGGCGGAGACAACCATCCCGCTGGACTGGTTAAAGGGCAAGCCGCTTCAAGTGCGTCTCGCTTACCCGCAGGGTTTTGCGGGCGATTGCGTCTGGAGCGCCGAAGACGGGGAGCTGAAGGTCGTCTTGCCGGCCGAGAAAACCGCAAGATTGTACGAGATTACCGTGGGGGAGTAGCGAAACGGTAAGAAATGTCAGTTTAGCAAAGCCGGATCCGATGGAATGAAGAAAGGGCCGTATTCACAACCTATGGTGGAGTACGGTCCTTAATTTCAGTTGACAGGAAACCGTTTGGTTTCATATAATGGCACCATGCTTAAAATGAAAACCAAAGGGTTTCCTAATGGAGGGAGAATGGATGATGGAAGATAAGCTGAATGAAACGCTGCCGGATATCCGGCATACTATTTTATTGCATGCAACGGCAGAAAAGGTTTGGGAGGCCGTCGCCACGGCGGAGGGATTGTCGGCCTGGTTTATGCCGAATGATCTGAAGCCGGTGGTGGGACATGAATTTCATTTGCAGGCGGGGCCCTTCGGGCAATCCCCGTGCAAAGTAACGCTTGTGGATCCGCCGAACAAGTTGTCTTTTAATTGGGGTAAAGATTGGACGCTGACCTTTGAGCTGGTGGAAAAAGAGGGGCAGATCGAGTTTACGCTCATCCACGGCGGCTGGACCGCGGCTCAAGTGACGGAATTCGGCGAGCCCCATGACATTGTGCGCGACCGGATGGACCAAGGCTGGGCCGGACTGGTTAACAAGCTGTCCGCCTACGTCGGAGGTTAACGATGACGAACACGGCCGCCGCGCCGAAACAAGATGTCTTTCAAGCGGTCGCGGATCCGACCCGGCGCGAGCTTCTGGGTTTGCTCGGCGACCGGGAGCTGCCGCTGAAAGACCTGACCGGCCATTTTCCGATGAGCCGGACCGCCGTTTCCAAGCATCTTCGTGTCCTCTCCGATGCGGGACTGGTCCGGGAACGGAAGGTAGGCCGGGAAACGCGCTACCGGCTTAACGCCGATCCGCTGCTCGAGCTGAAGCGCTGGCTCGCTTACTTCGACCGCTTCTGGGAGAATAAGCTCTCCCTGCTGAAGCATTATGTCGAATCCAGCCCGGACACCGGTACGCCCGCAGCTGCGGAAGAACGCCTCCGGCTGGCAAGCCCGGCACAGCAACCGACCTTGCCGCACCAGGCATCCTCGGTTCAGGTCCCGGAGGATTGACGGTGAAACTGGAGCGGTCATTCTTAGTGAATGAACTGGAAAAACTCCAGTTCATTCAAGCCAAATCGGCCCAACCACCGATTTTACCACTAGCGTTGCATTAACTCGAGGGGTCTAATGGCTGTAATCGCCTCCCTTTGAAACCGGGCGGGTGGATAACGGCCTTTTGCGGCGCGATTTTGTCGAATTTGGCTCTTTGCTGTGAAATAGCGGTCATTTGGGGCCTTATTTTAGAGAAAGTCGGGCCAAAAACGGATTTTTGGGCTCGCACCAGAGAAATAGGGCCCTTTTTAGCCGCTATTTTTCCCGAAAAGCAAATCTGGGCGAAATAGCGGCCCAAAATGCCGCTATCATAACGAACGGTAAGCCCCTCCCGTTTTATGAGAACCGCCTCCGGGTCAAAAAACCGGATCGGCGGTTCTTTTATTTCGGTGTCGGTTTGTGCCATCATGAGGATAAGGAGAGATGACGCATGTTCAATGATTTTCGGCTTGCCGCGGGCCGTCCGGTTTATATCCAGGTGAGGGATTACCTCAAAGGGCTGATCCTGAAAGGCGCTTTGCAGAGTGAGCAAAAGCTGCCGTCGACGCGGGAATTGGGAGAGCTGCTGGGCGTCAGCCGCAACAGCGTGATTTCCGCCTATACCCTGCTGGAAGAAGAGGGATTCATCTACGCCCAAGCGGGCCGGGGCAGCTATGTCGCTTCGGATGCGAGCCTTCCCGGGCCGGCGGCGGACGCCGAACCATGGCGTATGGACTGGAAGGAACGGATGAGCCGACAGGCGCGGCAGGCGGTAGAGCTGGATCATATGAAACGCGGCCTCCGTGCGGAGAAGGGGACGATTTCATTCACCAGCATCGCCCCCGATGAACAGCTGTTTGATCTCGAAAACGTCAAACGGGCTTTTTTGGACCGCATGGCCATGGAAGGCCGGGTGCTTTTGAATTACGGATATGCCAAAGGCTATAAGCCGTTAATGGACTATTTGCTGAACTATATGGAGAGCAAGGGCGTCGATTTGCAGGGGAAAGACATCCTTATCACCAACGGGTTCACGGAAGGGCTCGACATCGTGTTGTCCGCCCTGCATCGCGAATCCGGAGGTGCGGTCATTTGCGAAAATCCGACGCATTATACAGCGATCAAAAATCTCAAACTGCACGGTTTTGAGATCACGGGCATCCCTATGGACCCGGACGGGATCGATTTGGAGAGGCTGGAGGAGGCTTTGGCGGAACGCGCTTACGATTGCGCCTACCTGGTCCCTTCCTACCACAATCCGACAGGGATTGTAACTTCCGCGGAAAAAAGACTGGCCCTGCTTCAGCTGTTCAGCCGCTACCGCATCCCGGTCATCGAGGATGGATTCAATGAAGAACTGCGCTACTCGGGTTCGCATGTGGCTCCGCTGATCGCGATGGCGGGAACGGGCAACAGCGTAGTCTACCTGGGAAGCTTCTCGAAGGTGCTGTTCCCGGGGATTCGCGTCGGCTGGGTGCTGGCGGACCGCGCGTTGATCGACAGCCTGGAAAGCGTAAAGCGGGCGCGCAGCATCCACACCTCGACGCTGGATCAATCGCTGCTTTTTCAATATTTGCAGAACGGGAATTTGGAGAAGTATTTGAAGAAGGCCCGGATGGAATATAAACGGAAATATGAATGGACCAAGGCCTGCTGCGAGCGGTATATCCCGTTTAGCCGGCTATCGGGGAGCGGGGGGCTGCATCTTTTCATCGAATTCCCCGAAGATTTCGACACCTGGAAACTGCTGGAGGCCTGCTCGGAACAAGGGGTGATCTTTACGCCGGGAGATATGTTTTATACGGATGGCCGGGGGCGGAATACGATGCGGATCGGTTTCTCCAGAGTGTCCGACGAGGATATCGGGACCGGCATCCGCTTGATTGGCGAGACGGCGGCAAAGATGATGGGGAACTGACGGGAAACAACGGACCGGGGGACTTAAGGGGAAGGGAGATCGATCAGGCATGAGAGTCGGCATCATCATGGGCGGAGTGTCCTCCGAATATGAGGTCTCGCTGATGACGGGGCGGGAGATGGTTGCGCATTTGGACCGGAAAAAATATGACGTTCTGCCCATTATAGTAACGAAGCGGGAGGAGCTCATCGACCGGGTGAGGGACATCGATTTCGCGCTGCTTGCGCTTCACGGAGCGTTTGGCGAGGATGGCACGGTTCAGGGCGCGCTCGAAACGCTGGGCGTCCCCTATTCGGGAAGCGGCGTACTATCCAGTAGCCTGTGCATGGATAAGGACTTGTCCAAAATGCTGATGCGCGCCGAAGGAATACCGACCCCGGACTGGCGTCGCCTTAGCCTGGAGAATTGGCAAGAACAAGCGGCCGGAGCGGGATTTCCGGTATTCGTAAAGCCGAATAACGGCGGCTCCAGCATCGGGGTTCGGCGGGCGGACCATGAAGAGGACCTGTACGGGGCGGTAACGGAAGCTTTTCGCTGGGATCGGACGGTTATCGTCGAATCGATGATCGAGGGGCAGGAAATCACCTGTTCCATCGTTGACGGGGAATTCCTTCCGGTGCTGGGCATCCGCGCGGCCCGCGCGGACTGGTTTGACTACGACGCCAAGTATACCGACGGGGGAGCCGAGGAGGCTCCGATCTCGCTTCCGCATGAAGTGTATTCCCGGGTCCGGGAGACGGCGTTAGCCTGCTGCCGGCTTTTCAAATGCGGCGTTTATGCGAGAATCGACATGATTTTGCACAACGATACTCCTTTTGTACTGGAGGTAAATACGCTGCCCGGCATGACGAAAACCAGCTTGCTCCCCAGAAGCGCCGAGGCGGCGGGATGGACTTATGCGGAGCTGCTGGACCGGATTATCGAAGGCTCCTTGCGGGAGCGGGGAAAGGGAGGAAAAC
This sequence comes from Paenibacillus sp. alder61, assembly GCF_020179875.1. Classification (NCBI taxonomy): domain Bacteria; kingdom Bacillati; phylum Bacillota; class Bacilli; order Caryophanales; family Paenibacillaceae; genus Paenibacillus; species Paenibacillus sp. alder61. The sequence goes on along the minus strand of NZ_JAIUDG010000008.1, from coordinate 88,476 downwards.
GCGATGACATCAACGAGTAATTGGATTGCTCCAAGAGTAAGGGAAATTCAGCCTTCGGGAATCCGGAAGTTTTTTGACCAAACCCAAGGGTGCGCCGATGTAATTCGACTTGGGGTGGGGGAACCGGACTTTTCCGTACCCGAACCGGTTCGGGCGGCTTGTATCCGCGCTCTTCAAGACGGGCTGACGGGGTATACGCCTAATGCGGGATTGCCGGAGCTCAGGGAGGCCATTTCCGAATATATGCAGGGCAGCTTTCGGCTGACGTACGATCCGGCCAGAGAAGTCCTCGTGACTGTCGGGACCAGCGAGGCCGTTGATTTGGCGCTTCGCACCTGCATCGTCCCGGGGGACGAAGTCCTGATACCGGCACCGGGTTATGTCGCTTACGCGCCCATCGCCCATTTGTGCGGCGGAAAAGTCGTGGAGGTTGAGACGAGCGCGGCGCACAAATTTAAGCTTACCGCGGAAGCGCTGGCCCGGCGGATCACAGACCGCTCCAAAGTGCTGATCGTCAATTACCCGGGAAATCCGACAGGAGCCGTCATGACGAAAGAGGATTGGCTTCCGGTGGCCGCGCTTGCCGTGAAGCATAACTTGATCGTTATTTCGGATGAGGTCTATGCGGAGCTGACATACGGGAAGCGGCACGTCAGCATTGCCTCGCTGCCGGGAATGCGGGAGCGGACGCTGGTCATCGGCGGTTTTTCCAAGGCGTTTGCCATGACGGGTTGGCGGGTCGGGTACGCCGCCTGCGGCAATCATGACCTGCTGTCGGCCATGTTGAAAATTCACCAGTACACCGCGATGAGCGCTCCGACCCCGGGGCAGATCGCCGCGCTGGCTTCCCTTCAACATGGCTTGGAGGCCAAAGAGGCCATGAAGGAAATATTCGACCAAAGACGACGTATGTTCGTAAGCGGATTGCGGGAAGTCGGGCTTTCCTGTCATGAACCGGAAGGGGCGTTCTACGCTTTTCCCTCCGTTGCTTCTACCGGTCAGGATTGTGAAGCCTTCGCCGAAAGACTGCTTCGCGAAGCGGGGGTGGCGGCCGTACCGGGCCGGGTGTTCGGAAAAGGCGGTGAAGGGCATATCCGGTTTTCCTATGCGGCGTCCACGGAAAACCTGGAACGGGCTCTGGAGCGAATCGGGCGGTTTTTGGAACGGATGCGCGTCGGCGTGGAGGCGATATGAAAGTGGCGGACATCATGATTTCTACACATACCAAGATGAGTTGCCGCGACACTTGGGCGGAAGTCTCGCTCGATGCGATAACTCATAATGTTTCGTTGTTCCGGCGTCAGGCGGCAGCGGCGTGTCGAATTATGGCGGTGGTCAAAGCCGACGGATACGGCCACGGCGCCGTGCAAGCGGCAATTGCGGCGAAAGCGGGCGGCGCGGATTATCTGGGCGTGGCTTTGCTTGATGAAGCCCTTCGCCTCAGAGAAGCGGGAATCAAGCTGCCGATTCTCGTGCTGGGCTATACTCCGCCCTCCGCGGTTGATTTGGCGGTTCGTCATGACATCACCCTCACGGTTTTTTCCGAAGAGGTGCTGCGGGAACTTGCCGCCCGGGCGGAGCTGCGGCGGAAGCCGGCCCGGATCCACCTCAAAATGGATACGGGAATGTCCCGAATCGGCCTGACCTCCACCGAGGATGTTATAAAGATCGTGCGGCAAGCGGCCGTCTATTCCCCTTATATTGTTGTGGAAGGGCTGTTTACGCATTTTGCGGATGCGGATGGGCCTGACCCCGGATTCACAGAGCGGCAATATAGACAGTTTATCTCCTGTATCCAAGCTCTGGAGTCCCGGGGAGTGTCCATTCCCTTGAAGCATTGCTGCAACAGTGCCGCCGCCATGCGCTTTCCCTACATGCATCTGGATATGATCCGGGTGGGAATCGCCATGTACGGCCTTTATCCCTCGGATCATACCCGGCTTCCGAACTACCCGCTGCGGGAAGCGATGCAACTGAAAACGAAGATCGCGGCTCTCCGCCAAATCGGGGAGGGAGACACGGTCAGCTACGGCCGGACCTTCCGTGCGGACGGGGAGCGGGTCATCGCCACCGTTCCGATTGGTTATGCGGACGGGTTATCGCGTTCGCTTTCCAATCGGGGATCGGCGATCGTGCGGAACCGCCGGGTACCGATCGCCGGGCGGGTGTGCATGGACCAGACGATGCTCGACGTCACGGCGCTGCCCGATGTATCGGTTGGCGATACCGTCATTTTGATTGGCGGGGAACAAGGCAAAGAGAGCATTCCGGTCGATGAAGTGGCGGCCCTGATGAACACGGTGAATTATGAGACGGTTTGCCTCATCGGTCAGCGGGTTCCGCGGGTCTACCGAGAGGCGGCCGCAACTCCGGTCTCGGAAGATTTGATGTCGGCTAATGATCAAGCGTCTCCATTTTCATTCGTCAGATAGACGGTGATCAGCAGCGCCAGCAAAACAGTGATTCCGGAGGCGGCCAGTTGAACGATCAATTCATACGGTTCCGGTACATCGATCAACCCAAACACGACATGCCGCAAAAACAGAAAGAGCAATTGGATCACGGCATAAAAAACCAGAATGTTTATAACCCACTTTTTTAACTTTTTCATAGAAACTCTCCTTTTTCACTAGAATCTACAAAAACTTTAAAGTTGAATATCCGATTCCTGACAGTACGCTGTCAGGAATTTTGTCTATAATAGGAACTATATAGTTTGAACTATTGATTTGCATACTAGGTGCCCCGTCAGATAACCTTGACTAACAAAATTCCTGCAAATAATCTGCAGGGATTTTCGTCGAAACCGGCTCGTTTCTCTAAAACCGCAAGAAATACCTGCAGATTTGCATCTTTTGGAGTTGGAAGTGCACTAGGCACCTCGGTCACAGTGGGCTTAATACGATTTGGATGTTCATGGGGCTAAAGAGCGGTGGAGAGGTTCTTTTCACGTTCTTCTTCTGCAGCTCATTGAAATAAAAGGAATTGTTCCCGTTAATTTGGTGCGTATGCGGCTGGAGAGGCGAATTAGCTGGAGAACCTCCCGTTAATTCGCTTGAAATTGTGCATATTGGCAATAGGGCCGCGAAATAGATGGAGTTTTTCCAGCTAAATTCGATAAAAGGACCAAGAGCGGTAAATTAAAGGGAGATTTTCCCGTTAATGATGTAAACTCCGAGTATATCTACAATTGTGAATTTCGGTAACGTATCTCCGAAACCATTTCATACCTTTTCACAACGCCAATTCTTTAGTTCAACCTATATAACCATAAATCGGGAGGAGTTCCTATGAGAACGGAACAGGAAATGATGAGCCTTATTTTGGATTTCGCGGCCCGGGAGGAACGAATTCGCCTGGTCACGCTGGAAGGGTCGCGAACGAACGCGAACATTCCCCGGGATGCGCTGCAAGACTATGATATTTCCTATTTTGTAACCGACATGGATTACTATAAAGGCGACGAGAGTTGGCTCGAGACGTTCGGGAGCAGGTCCATGATGCAGAAACCCGAGGATATGGAGCTGTTCCCGCCGGAATTGGGGAATTGGTTCTCGTATATTATTTTATTTGAAGACGGGAACAAAATGGACCTTACTTTGATTCCCGTGGACGAAGCCGACGAGTATTTTGCCGGCGGTGACGGGCTGGTCGAGGTTTTGCTGGATAAGGATGACCGGGTCGATCATAAGGAGCCGGCCCACGACCGCCAGCATTGGATCGAGCCGCCGACCGCCCGGAAATTCGACGATTGCTGCAACGAGTTCTGGATGACTTCCACTTATGTCGTGAAGGGGCTGGTGCGGCGGGAGATTTTGTTCGCCATCGACCATCTGCAGGAGATCGTCCGGCCCAATCTGCTGAGAATGATGGCTTGGCGGATCGGAGCGGCACAGGGATATACTTTTAGCCTCGGCAAGAACTATAAATTATTAGACCGCTATCTTCCCAAGGAAGATTGGGATGCGCTTATGTCGACCTACGAGATGAGCGATTACCCCAAAGTGTGGGATGCCCTGTTTACATGCCAAGCGTTGTTTAGAATACATTCTGCCAAAGTGGCCGGGTACGCGGGATTCAAGATGCCGGGTTACGATCAAGCGGTTGCCAAATACACGGATTTTGCCCGAAGCCTCCGCCCACTCTAACTATCAATGTTATAATGAAAGCGTAGTCCGCAATACTGCTTTTGTGATATCAGCCATCTATCTATTTGACGAGGAGGTTGGAACATTGAAGTATGCGAATTTGGGAAGAAGCGGCTTGAAGGTGAGCCGACTGTGTCTGGGAACGATGAATTTCGGGCCGAGCACGGAGGAGAAAGAAGCGTTCAAGATCATGGATGCGGCGATCGATGCCGGCGTGAATTTTTTCGACACCGCCAATGTGTACGGCGGGACGCCGAAGCGCGGCTGGACGGAGGAAATCATCGGCCGTTGGTTTGCCCAAGGCGGCGGCCGGCGGGAGAAGGTCGTTCTGGCCACCAAAGTTTACGGAGGAATGGGAGATCCCCATGTCGACCCGAACGGGGGAGCCGGGCTATCCGCCTACAAAATCCGCCGTCATCTGGAGGATTCGCTCCGTCGGCTTCAAACCGACCATATCGAGCTGTACCAGATGCATCATGTGGACCGCAGCGTTTCCTGGGACGAACTGTGGAACGCGTTCGATATTCCGTTAAAACAGGGCAAGATCGGTTACGTCGGCGCCAGCAACTTTGCCGGCCGGGACTTGGTCAAAGCCCAGTACGAAGCAAAACATCACGGCATGTTCGGCCTCGTGTCCGAACAGCATAAATACAGCCTCCTTTGCCGCCTGCCGGAGCTGGAAGTGCTTCCGGCCGCCGAGGAGCTCGGCATCGGCGTCATCCCTTGGAGTCCGCTGGACGGAGGCATCCTCGGCGGCAACTGGAATCCGCAGCCAGGGTCGCGGACAGCCAAACAGAGCGAGCGCATGGAGAAGCTGCGCCCGCAGTTGGAACGCTTCACCGCGCTGTGCAAAGAGCTCGGCGAGTCGGAGGCGAACGTCGCCTTGGCCTGGACGCTGGCGAATCCGGCGGTTACAGCGCCGATTATCGGCCCGCGCACGCTGCGGCAGTTCGAAGATACGCTCCGTGTCGTGGAGCTTGAGCTGAGCGAGGACACATTGAAGGCGCTGGACGATATTTTCCCGGGTCCGGGTGGAGAGGCGCCACGCGCTTACGCCTGGTAAAAGGCTAGGGAGCCGCTAGAACTTTTTTCGCGTGACGCCTCGGGTTGGACGAGTAAGATCGTGAAACCCGGGGCCTGCGCGATCCTCCTCGGGATTTTGTGAAAACTTGAATGAAGAGAATTGAAAATGGAATGTAAATTTCTCATTACGACGGATTTGGGTTCTTGACAGGGGGGTTATTATGAACTAAATTATATAGACCGATTGGTATAATCCTATGAGAGGCGAGGTTATTTCAATGGCAAACCAGAATCCCACCCGCAAAACTCTGATTGAAACAACCGCCAGACTCCTGATGAATCAAGGCTACAATGCGACTGGCTTAAATCAGATCACCCAGCTCAGCGGCGCTCCAAAGGGTTCGTTATATTATCACTTTCCCGAGGGGAAGGAGCAGCTCGCCTGCGAAGCTATCCGTTATACGCAGGACAAGGCGCGCTCCGAAATGATGAAGGTTTTGCAATCCACCGCGGATCCCGTGGAGGCTATTCAACGCATGCTGGATTTGATGATCGAGCAATTCGACAAGGATGAGGTGATTGGAGTACCGATCGGCATCATCGCGCATGAAACGGCCAAGAGTAACGAAACGATCCGCCAGGCATGCAGCAATGCCTATGAATGCTGGGGCGTCGAACTTAAGAAGAAGTTCGTATCGTCCGGACTTGCCGAGGAAGAGGCGCAGGAACTGGCGATAATGATCAATTCCATGGTGGAAGGGGCCGCGATTATGAGCATGACCCAGAAGAGCAGCGAACCGCTGCGGATTGCTTCCAAGTTGGTTCCCCGGTTATTTGACCGTTAAAGGGGAACGGGGACTTTTTTTAACCTAATGCTTAAAAATTTATATATAGAACGGTCTACTGACCATGTGCCCGAATATGTCAAGGAGGAAGGCGCAAGCCTCCCGACTTGTTGATATAGAGACATACACAATGAACCTTGGATAGTATTGGAGGAAAATTATAATGAATATGGATGCGACAGGCGCGGCTTCAACCGCCCCTACGGAAGGGATTCGAAGGCTTCCGATCACGATTGCACTGATTATCGGCGCGTTCGTGTCGATTCTGAACGAAACCCTGCTGAATGTAGCCTTTACGGATTTGATGAAAGAATTAAGCGTCGGTCCTTCGACGATACAGTGGTTATCCACCGTTTATATGCTGGTCATCGGTATACTCGTCCCGATTACGGCGCTGCTGATTCAATGGTTTACGACGAGACAGATGTTTTTGTCGGCCATGATTCTGTTTTTGATAGGAACGGTCATTTGCGGGATAGCGCCTTCGTTTGGCGTACTGCTGATCGGCCGGGTTATTCAAGCGGTCGGGACCGGGCTCCTGCTCCCGGTCATGATGAATACCATTCTGACGATCTACCCGCCGGAAAAAAGAGGCGCCGCCATGGGGACCATCGGTCTCGTTATCATGTTCGGCCCGGCGATTGGCCCTACGTTGTCCGGTTTGATCCTCGACGCCTTGAACTGGCGTTGGCTGTTCTTCCTGATTATGCCGCTTGCCGCTTTCTCCATTTTGTTTGCGGCCATATACCTGCGGAACGTCTCCGAATTGACCCGTCCTAAAGTGGATTTGATTTCAATCCTGTTGTCCACCGTCGGTTTCGGCGGAATCGTATACGGCTTCAGCCATGCCGGTGAAGGCGGCGGTTGGTCGGATCCGACCGTTTACATTTGTCTGGTGGCGGGTTTTGTTTCCTTGGCCCTGTTCGTATGGCGCCAGTTGGTCGTGAAGGAACCGACTCTGGATGTCCGGGTCTTTAAATATCCGATGTTTGCTCTGGCGGCCGCGCTGCTGATGGTTATGATGATGACTCTGTTCTCGACCTTGATTTTGCTGCCGATGTACCTGCAGGGAGCGCTTGTGCTGGCTCCGTTTGCGGCGGGATTGGCGCTTTTGCCGGGCGGTGTCATCAACGGATTGATGTCGCCGATTGCCGGACGTCTGTTCGATAAGTTCGGGCCGCGGGCTCTGGTCGTTCCCGGTCTGGTCATCGTGATCGTCACCATCTGGTTTATGCGCGGCCTCACCACCACGACGCCTGTCGGGACGGTGATTGCCATGCACATTTCCCTGCTGATCGGGATCTCGCTGGTGATGATGCCCGGCCAAACGACGGGTCTCAACCAGCTTCCTCGCCGGTTATATCCGCACGGAACCGCGATTATGAACACGTTGCAGCAGGTCTCAGGTGCGGTCGGTACGGCGCTGTTCATCAGCATTTATTCCGCGGGTCAAAAGAATTACCTGAGCACGGTTTCCGATCCGACCGATCCGGCTCAAGCACCGCACGCGATCGTCTCCGGCATTCATAACGCATTCACCATCTCGATGTTCGTCGGCGTCCTCGCGCTGCTGCTGGGGCTTTTCCTGCGCCGCACGCACGCGCCGGTCGAATATCACCCTGCCGAGCCGCAGCCTAACCCGCAGCCTCAGCAGTAAAAAAAGAAGGACTGTCCCTAAAAATAAACGGGGCAGTCCTTTTTTCCTTGCTGGCGCCAGTTACTTCTTGGTCACCGGGATGCTTAATTCAAGCTCGGACAGGTATTCTTTTTGAACTCCTCCGTCCGAACTGTGCTTGTATACGTAAGGCTTGATGACCACTTTCTCCGGAACTTCCGCAAAAGGAGTAAACAAAGTGCGCAGTTCCCGCGGTTGGTTGGCTGCCAAGGTCTCTCCTTGACCGCTGATGAACTCCAGCGCACGTCCTTGACCATCCGTTACGTCATAGTCAAAGGCTTGAACGGATGTAACGGGGTCCACGTAGTTAGCCGGCAGCTTGTCAACCAGCTGAGTATAGGTCGTCTCAACGGCAACCGTGGACGGGGTGATCTCCACTTTATCGACGCGGAGGCGAAGGACCTCATTTTCGGCTTGAGCCCCCGGCTTCAAGACGACGTTCTGGCCGGCTGTTTTGGTAACTGGCGTAACCAGTTCAAACGGTTTTTCATTCCCCTGCAAATACAGTTTGACGGTCAGATCAAATTGATCCGGCATACCCTTTATATCGGTAAAATTCATGACAGTAGCGTTCGCTGAGCCGATCGGTCCTCCAAGACTCCCCGGTTTGGCTTCCAGCGGTTTCCCGTCGACAAGCAGCTCGGTTTTAGCGAGTTGGACAGCCAGCGGTTCGCTGGCCTCGGCATCCCCCTCCCGCTCCAAGGCCATGGACAAGCGCGCACCGTCAAACACAATTTCGGAGATTTTCAATTTTGTGTTTTCCTGGCTTGCTTCGGCCAGGGTAGCCTGCAGGATGCCCTTTTCATCGGCCGTTTGAAGTCCCAAATCCCCGATCAGGTTAAACACGTGCCCCATTCCCGGCACTTGCTTCAGCGATTGGGCCATGGTGGGAGAGACAAAGGCGGTGCCCAGGATGCAGGCGCTTAAAACAGCTGCCGAGGCGGCCGCGACGGTAAATCTGCCCCAAGGGCGAGCCGGCTTTTTCCGGCGTTTAAATTCAGTGGTTTGGCCCATTCCCGGTAATCCGGCCTCGATATGGGCGTAGGTCTCCTCCAAACGTTGTCTCACTTGATCGGGCATGGTACGCTTTCCTCCCATTTTTGACATTTCCATATCCAACTGCTTTTCCAAATCAATAGCTTTCATTTAACTTCGCCTTCCCTTCTCCGGAATATTGGAGCATATTTATCAATGCCTTACGTGCACGGTGCAGCCGGGTTTTGACCGCACTTTCGGAGATGTCGAGACAGTCCGAGATTTCTTTGATCTGCATGTCCTGGAAGTAACGCAATGCCACTACCACCCTCATCGACTCATCGAGTTGGTCCACGACTTGCCGCAATTCAACCTGCCCATATTCATCCCCTGACGTGGAAGGCTCGTAATGCAAGGAATCCATATCCACGGTGGCTTTTCTTTTGCGGTGTATCTGATTGCATTTGTTAATCAGGATCCGGAAGACCCAGGTTTTAAAGTAGGCGGGCTCACGCAATCCGGATAAGGATTGGTAGGCTTGAATCATCGTCTCCTGCAAGGCGTCGGCGCAATCGTCGTCATTTTGAAGAATGTTGTAAGCCATTCCGTACATATCCGACTCGATTCTTCGCATGAGAAGTACGAAAGCATGTCGGTCTCCGGCCTGGGCCTGGATGACATCGGATTCGAAGTTCAAAACGGCAACCTCCTTTCGGTTTATACTAGTTAGATGACCCTGCGGAGCATAAAGGTTACATCGTAAAATTTTTAAAATGACTGCAATTGCTGCTATATAAGGAAGCCTAATAATCGGAGGCACCGAGATGGTAACGGCCGCTAAAATAAATCGAATAGCAATGTAACGTTTCGTTGCGATCGGGTGATCTAACTCTATGTAGCATCCAATGACACTAACTTTACGATTAGGAGGATTTATTTTATGAAAAGAACGGGAGCAACCAAGTATAGCACTCTTCTGAAGGCTTTGGGAATTACAGTATTGACAGGGACCCTTGTAGCCGGCGTCATGCAAGTGCAGGCCCATGCGAGCCAACGGACGGGGGCTTCAAGTAACCCGGCTTTCGCCGCAGCCACCTCATTGAGCGCGTCTTCGATTCAAAAGGCTGAAAAGAAGCTGGAGGAGTTGACCGGGAAATCACTTACATTGGGCAAGGCCACGAATTTCCCTTCAGGTTCGATCCTGGCTGTTCAGGGAGCGTCCGGGGGCGAAGTGCTTTTCAATAAGAAGGGGGAGATCGATAGTATTAGTGTAAAAATGAAATGGAGCGACCTGAGTGCTTCCCATCAGGAAGCTATGCAAAAGGCTCTGGATACCGTATTACCCGGAGGATCGGCACAGGCGGAACACGTGACGTTGATCATGGACTACACCAATACCAATCCAAAGGTGAAAAACAAACTTCAGATGTTAGCGGAGGTTCAGAACACCACGATAAATGTGCTGGATGGAAAATTGAGTATGGCTCTGGAAATCCTGAAGATACAAGATGTCCCTGAGACAGCGATCAAATCCGCCAAAGCCGTTATTGCGAGGGTGGAACATGTTAAAAAAGCGGAGGCTTTGACCCAGGCATTCCTGATTACCGAACCGGACGCCGTCAAATATGAACTCCGTTTCGGGGCGCCAACCTCAAAGTACCCCGTAAGTGTCGATATCGATAAAAAGACAAATAAAGCAACCGGGTTATATTTGGGATTCCTTCAAGACAACCTTGCCAACAAGAGCGATGCGCAAATCAATAAAGTTATGCAAACTATGAAAAATGCGGATATGAACAAACTTAAAAAGACCGCCGTTCCGCAAATTAAAAAATGGTTGGGACTGGATCTATCCGGTTATAAGCTGACCAAAGTTGCGAATGAACCGGGTAACGCGATCTTTACCAAGAGCGGCGCAGCATCGGTCGAGATTACGTATAACTCCAAGGGAGAAGTGTACTGGGTGAACTAATATGGACCGACGGACCGCTCCTTGAAGATCGGTTAAGTTAAACGACTCGTTAAACGGGTCGTTTTTTTATATTGTTATAGCTAAGCGCAATTTCCGAACGATTCGTGGAATGAATCGCCCAGGCCTTGACGAGGCTAGGGGATAAGCGGACAATACTAGAGGATTAAAATGTAAAGCCGTAAAAAAAGAGGAGAGAACACCTACATGAATCAGTTTTTCAAACTCCAACAGCATGGAACCAGCGTCAGAACCGAGCTGCTGGCGGGGGTCACCACCTTTCTGGCCATGGCCTACATCCTGGTCGTCAATCCGGCGGTGCTGAGCGCGGCCGGGATCCCGTTTGACCAAGTGTTTATGGCCACGGTGATCGCCGCCGTGATCGGCACGCTGTTTATGGCGCTGTTCGCCAACCATCCGATCGCCATCGCTCCGGGCATGGGGCTGAACGCGTATTTTACCAGCGTCGTCGCTTCCACCGGACTCACTTATCAAACCGTGCTCGGCACGGTGTTTCTCGCCGGGGTGTTGTTCCTGCTGCTCAGTCTGACAAAGCTGCGGGAGGCGTTGATTCGGGCGATTCCCGATTCGCTGAAATTCGGCATTACCGCTGGCATCGGTCTGTTTATCGCTTTTCTCGGGCTAAAAATGTCCGGTATCGTCGTTGCCAATCCCGATAACATAGTTACCTTTGGCGACCTGCACCGCTCGGTGACGCTGCTGACGATTGTCGGCGTGTTCGTCACGCTGATTCTTATGGCTCGCAAAATACCGGGCGCGCTGTTTATCGGTATGGCCGTAACGGCGCTGATCGGCTACCTGACCGGCCAGTTGAAGTTCCAAGGGATGATCTCCGCTCCGCCGGTTCCGGTCTTCTTCGACATGGACATTCCGGGCGTGTTCAGCCAGGGGCTGTATACGACCGTGTTCGCGTTCTTGCTTGTCACGCTGTTCGACACGACCGGCACGCTGATCGGGGTGGCGGAGCAGACGGGCACGATGAAGAACGGGGAGTTCCCGCGGGCCAAGTCCGCGCTGCTTGCCGATGCGACCGCGACAACGGTCGGTTCCATGTTCGGCACCAGCCCGACGACCGCGTTTATTGAGTCGACCACCGGAGTCGCGGCCGGGGGACGGACCGGACTCACCTCGCTCGTGGTTGCGGTGTTGTTCCTGCTGTCCATTTTCTTCTCGCCGCTCGTCGGCGCGATTTCATCGCTGCCCGCCATCACCGCTCCGGCGCTCATTATCGTCGGCTGCTTCATGATGGAGGGGCTTGCCCGCATCCAATGGAAGACGTTCGACGAAGCCTTTCCGGCCTTCGCCATCCTGCTGATGATGCCGCTGACCGCAAGCATCGCCACAGGGATCGCAGTCGGCTTCATTACTTACCCCGTTATGAAGCTGGTCAGCGGCAAGGGGCGTGAAGTGCATCCACTGCTTTATGTGTTCGGGCTGATTTTCCTGATTCAGCTTACCTTCTTCCCGGCACACTGAGCCGAAAAGATAAGAATTTGTCACCCGTTTTAACCGGTTTGTGACCCTTTCCCTTCCGCAAAACCATATAATGAAAGTATAAATTTACCGACGGTGTTTAAACCGTTCGAGAATGGTTATTTATACTTAATAGACGGTGATACCGGATTTCGAAAGGCGGGACGCTGGAATGAAAAAATGGATGAAATTGTTGATCCCCCTGTTACTTATCGTAATGCTGTCTTCGTTAAACGCTACGTCCAGTTCGGGAGCAAGCCGGGAGCAAAACGAGCGGCTTGTCGCAGCTCCGGAATCGAGACAGTTGACGGTTTATATCGAGGCTATAGATACTCGCGCGGACGGGGTCGCACTGGCGGTCGATCCGATCGAGTGGTACACCGGGAAGGAAGCCGAGGAGGTTTTCGCCAAGCACGAACCGGACGCCGGAATCGACGGACCTCCCGACGGGTACTACATCGTGAATGAGAACGAGACGCTGGAACATATTCCGGTAGCCAAGGATGCCAAGATTCTCATGCAGATTTACGACCGTACGGGAAATCCCGCGGATGCGGATATTGTATGGAATGAACCGGTAAGCTTGGACAAATTCAAGAGTTTGTTCCGGGGCGCTCAGGTGCTGGATCCTCGAGTGTTTCCTTATCATTTGAGTATCGAGAATGGCGTCGTCACCCAAATCGTCCAGCAGTATGTGCCTTAACCGTAAGGACCGGATGTTTATCCGGTCTTTTTTTGGACTTTATTAATTTTTTTTAGGAAATAGTACCCTTATAATTCCCAAAGGTGTAATATGAAAGAAAGTAAATCTAGTTCTTTATAACTATTTCTTGGAGAGCGTGGATTAAATGAACAGGTTGCAAGAAATTCACCGGCGGAACGTACTGATGTTAAAGCTGTTGTGGAGCTTCTATGGCATAGCACTCGCGGTAAATCTCATCATGGACAAAAGCATCGATGTGATCTATCCTCCGGTAGGTCTGCTTGTGGGCCTGATTATGCTGCTGCTCGTGAACAGCCGACGTGTTCCGGAAATCGTCATGTTACTGATGATCGTTTCCCTGTACGTGTTTTTTGTGAGTCATGCCATCATATATCCTTATTCGATCAACTATATTTTTCTCGGACTTGTGCCTTTATTCGCTCTTTTGTACCTGGATTTCAGGGCGGTATTGCTGTCCGGGGGCTTGTATTTGGCCAGCGCGGCTTATTTGTTCATCCGGTTTCGGGACAATATGTTTCCCGAAGCGGCCGCAAGCGATGTCATTTATATCGTGATCTTCGGGGCGTTTACCACCGTGTTTTCTTTCTTGTTCACCCGATATACGAAATCGCTATGGTTGAAGGCCGAGAAGAACGGGATTCAACTGAGCAATATTTTGGAGAATGTCAAGATCGCCACATGGTCCTTCGACTTAAGCGTAGGCGTCATGACGCTGTCGGATGGAATCGTTCACATTACCGGTTGGCCGCCGGAGGCGTTTAAAGGAGATTACCATCTGCTGACCGGCCTGGTCCTGCCGGCGGACAAGCCGAGGATTATGCAGGCCCAGAAGGAAATGGTCCTGGATAAACGAAGCGTGAATCTGGAGTGCAGAATCTACGACAAAGACGGGGAGTACCGCTGGACGCAAATCCGGGGAACCCCGCTCTTCAATGAATTGGGGCATCTGGAGAGGCTGGAGGGAGTCATCATTGATATCACCGAACGCAAGAGACTGGAGGAGCAGGTGGAATACCTGGCCTATCATGATGAGTTGACGGGGCTCCCCAACCGGGCGCTGTTCCAAATGAAGTTCGATCAATATGTCCATGACGGGATGACTCCGCTGACGATCATGTTTATCGACCTGGATAACTTCAAGGAGGTTAACGACGCCTTCGGCCATACCGCGGGCGATTTGCTGCTTAAAGAAACCGCCGGAAGACTGTGCAGCCATATTCGGGATAGCGACACGGTCTGCCGGCTCGGGGGGGACGAGTTTTTGGTCCTGCTCTCGGCGAGTGATCAGAGGCACGCTTCCAAGGTTGCCGAGCGGATTATCGGCAGCTTGTCCGAGCCTTACTACTACCAAGGATATCCTCTGGTAACGACGCCGAGCATCGGTATTTGCGTTTACGATGGGGGTCCGGGGGATCTGGACCGGCTGATTCGCGAGGCGGACGAAGCGATGTACGAAGCCAAGCGGGAGGGACGTAATCAGTACTACGTTCATCCGTCATCTCTCGAGGCTACGGTTTGACCCGACTAGAGAATTGCAGCCAGTCCCGGCCGGCCCGCAGCACATCCTTTAAACCCGGTTTGCGGATGACGTAGTAGGGGAGCAATTCCCCGCCCCATTCCGCCTTGGCTTCCGAAACGGAAGCGAGATTGGCTCCCGCAAAATCAAAACGCCGTACGCCGGCGGCGGCAAGATCCTCGAATTCATGGAACTGAACCTGTTGAACGACGCCGTTGGAGAGATGGGCGGTCTTGGTCCCGGCAATCCAACCGATCGCCGAAGCCGGCTGCAGCAGCAGAGAAATGTTGACGCTAACCGGCTCCCCGTCTTTAGAGTAGCAAATATAGCATCGGAAGGCATGGTCCCCCATTAAGTCGCGCGCGAGCTCCAAATCCGCTGCGCTAAGCTGATGGCTAAAACCCTGCCTTTTTTCCGTTTCTACCAGGCACTCGTAGGCATGCGACATATTGACCGATTTTTCGGTTCGGTATCCGGCGGCTTCCGCCTTGCGGATCTTGTTGCGGATCGCTTTGCTGGCGAGATCCAAGGAATAAGGAACATTCACGCAGTACGTGTACTTCACTTCCGCCTTCAGCCCCCGCCACAGAAACGGGCGGACATCGTCCAGCTCAGGCGGGAGGTGAACGACGGCCGGTCCCCGAATCTGCTGTAGGCGATCCATTAGCAAACCGGCGATTTCGTGCCATTGTTTGTTGATGCGGAATGGCTTTTGACTGGGGGTAGCCAGGAACAGCGACGGGTGATACGGGTTTTGCGGCGGAAGCATGAATCGCTCCACGGCATTGAAAAAGAACAGAAACTCTCCCCGCGCCTCGGACCGCTCCGCCTGCAGCCGCACATGCTCCACCCTGCAGCCCCATTTACGGCGATTGAATTCCCCCCACTGACTTAAAGCAGTATGATCGATCATCCTCTCGCTCCGAAACTCCCTTCTTCCTGAAGTATAGCAAGCCGTTTTTTCCGGTGGAACCGCAGCAAGTCCAGGCTTGTACGAGCCAAATCTTTAAATATGGGGAGCCGTATCTGATAGTAGGATACTAGATCCCCTCCCCAACCGGATTTCGAACGCGCGACCGATTGCAGATTGGCTCCTACCAAATCGATGTCCTGCAAACCGGCCGCGGCCAAGTCGTCGAACACCGCATGCTGGGAGAGCTGGACCACGCCGTGCGATAAGTGTTCGGTTTTGCTCCCCGCCATCCAAAACAAGGCCCGACGCCCGTCCAAAATCAGGATGACGCTGGCGGTCACCGGTTCGCCGCTCGGGCTGTAACAGACGTAACAGCGCAGACCGTCGTCGCCGAGAAGCGTCTGCGCCAATTGCAAATCTTCCAGGCTCAGCCGATGACTGAAGCCTTTTCGCGTTTCCGTTTCGAGCAGGCAGGCATGCACTTCCGCCATATTATGAGTCAAGCCGCAGCGGTATCCTTCCTGAACCGCTTTTTTAATCCGGTTGCGGATGCCTGGACTGGCTTGCTCCAGCGAATGGGGAAGCCGGATCTGATAAGTGTACTTTACGTCGGCCTTAAACCCCTTCCATAAAAATGGGCGGATATCCCGGATGTCCGGCGGGAAGCAGTAAGCCGCGCTTCCTCCGTACCGGAGCAATTCGCCGATCATCACTTCGGCGGTTTGATGCCACTGCCGGTTCAAACGGTAAGGTTTGTCCGTCGGCGTAGGCTGAAACACGGTCGGGTGAAACGGGTTAAGCGGAGGAAGATAGATTTTTCCGCGTTTGTTAAGAAAAAAGAGACTTTCGATATAGGCCTCGGAATCCTCGCGCTGAAATCTTAAGATTTTCGCTTCACAGCCCCACTTAATCCGGTTGAATTCGGCCCAAGGCTCCAGGCCGCGCGAAACAGGCTGCAGCTGTTCCATAGTTAACCTCCCAAAAATTCAAGTTCTAAGATGCCGGAAACATCATCTACTAGTGTTATAGAACGTTTCGAACTGGCTGTTATAGTATATTTTCCCTTTTTCAATGTATGAGTAGTTCCGGAGAAACCCTTGATTTTTTTCTGAAGTGGAGGATGGTTGTGCTGAAGAAAGTGTTGTTTTGCGCTACGGTGGTATCTCATTTGAACCAGTTCCACACTCCCTATATGCGCTGGTTTAAACAGCAGGGCTGGGAAGTCCACGCGGCGGCATTCGGGGAGACGCCGATTCCCGATGCGGATCGTCAGTTTTCACTGTCGATCAAACGGTCCCCGTTCCGGTGGAATAATCTGAAGGCCTACAAGGAGCTGGCGGATTTAATCAAACGACACGATTATCATGTGGTCCACTGCCACACACCGATGGGGGGCGTTCTGACGAGATTGGCGGCAAGGCAAGCGAGGCGAAGCGGAACGAAAGTGCTTTATACCGCGCATGGCTTTCATTTTTTTGACGGGGCCCCCGTCGTTAACTGGCTGCTTTATTACCCGGCGGAGAAGCTGCTTTCCCGATGGACGGACTGCCTGATCACGATCAACGAGGAGGATTATCTCCGGGCCATCCGGCGGGGGTTTAAAGCCCAATCCATCGTGCATGTGCATGGGGTCGGCGTTGACTTCGGGCGGTTTAAGCCGGTGGACCCACGTGAAAAGCAACAGCTGCGCCGGGAGCACCACATCGGCCAGGACCGCTTCGTTCTGATCTACGCGGCCGAACTGAGCAAGCGGAAGAACCAGGGTTTTCTGCTGCAGGCTGCGGCGAATTTGAAGCGGCGGATTCCGGAGCTTCTGGTGCTCCTGGCGGGTCAGGGGGATTTGGAGACCCCTTACAAAAGATTGGCACAGCGATTGGGATTGACCGGAAATGTGGTGTTTCTGGGGCAGCGCAAAGACATGCCCGCGCTCTACGCTCTGGCGGATGTGGCCGTAACCACAAGCAGGCAGGAAGGACTGCCCGTGAATGTGATGGAGGCGCTGGCCTCGGGACTGCCCGTGATCGCGACCGAGGTTCGGGGCAACCGGGATTTGGTCGAGGACGGAATCAACGGATATCTGGTAAGACCGGGGGATACGGAGGCGTTTGAACAGAGAGTCTGGGAACTTTACGCGAGTGCGAAGCTGCGCAAGAAATTGAACGGCAGGGATCGATTGCTCGGCAAGTATACCGTGGCCCGGGTGCTGGAGGAGATGACGTCGGTTTACCGCGCGGCCGGAGTCAGCGAGGGGGTGGATGAGGCGGGAGACCTCGCCGTTTATGGAAGACGAAAGGAGTTGAAAGGATGAAAACGGTAATGACCATCGTGGGCGCCAGGCCGCAATTCGTGAAGGCGGCGCCGGTGTCGCGCGAACTCCGAAAGAGATGCCGCGAGGTGCTCGTCCATACGGGACAGCACTACGATTACAGCATGGCGGGGGTGTTCTTCGAGGAGCTGCGGATTCCGAAGCCGGATTATGACCTTGGCATCGGTTCTTCTTCGCATGGGCGGCAGACCGGCGAAATGCTGATTTCGCTGGAGGCGCTGATGCTGGAGAACGTTCCGGATGCCGTGCTGGTATACGGCGACACGAATTCCACGCTGGCGGGGGCGCTTGCGGCAAGCAAGCTGCGGATTCCGCTGTTTCATGTGGAAGCGGGCCTGCGAAGCTATAACCGCGATATGCCCGAGGAGATCAACCGGGTCATGACGGATCATGTCTCCGCCTTGCTGTTTGCGCCGATGGCGGAGGCGGTAAGCAACCTGCGGGCCGAGCGGGTGACGGAAGGCGTCTATGAGGTGGGCGATGTCATGTATGACGCCGTACTTTTCAACGAACGCCTGGCCGCGGCGAAACACCGGTCCGAGGATTTCGGCGTCCCGGCTGGCGGTTACTACCTGGCCACGATCCACCGCCCCTCCAACACCGACGATCCCGTGCGGCTAAGGGCGATATTGCAGGCGCTGCGCAGCCTGGACCAGCCGGTTTTGTTTCCGCTTCATCCCCGGACCGGCAAAATGCTGAAAGCGATGGGGGATTCCGCCGAGCGGACGTACGGGGACAACCTTTTGTTCACCGAACCGTTGTCTTATCTCGAGATGCTGGCGCTGGAACGCCAGGCCAAGGCGATTATCACCGACTCCGGCGGGGTGCAGAAGGAGGCTTATTTCGCCAAAGTTCCTTGCTTTACCCTGCGTTCGGAGACGGAGTGGGTCGAGACGGTGGCCTGCGGCTGGAATACGCTGGTGGACCCGCTCACCATGGATTTGGGACGAATTATAGGGGATTACCGGCCGAGGGCCTATATCGAGAACTTATATGGCGACGGCACCGCCTCCCTTCAAATTGCGGAGTTGATTCACCAATATCTGCAATGACTCTTTTATTTTGAAAAAGAATGAGAGGAAACCTCTTCTATTTGCCGTACTACGGAATATAGATAGCTTGAGGTGAGTGGGAAGTGGAGCTGAACGTTTTGTTGAGAACCGCCAAAAAACACGGGATTGCCGTGCTGATTACGCTGGCGCTATGCGTGGGCGGCGTTTTTTTGGCGAATGAGCTTGTCCGTCCCCAATATGAGGCCGCAGCAAGCCTCGTCGCCACGATTTCCTCCTCGGAATCGGGAACCTACAACGAGTTTTTGGCCAGCCAGATGCTAACCAAAACGTATGAGGATGCGATTCAAAGCCGCTTTGTCGCCAATGAGGCGAAAGCCAAGCTGCAAACATCGGAATCCGCCTACGGCCTGTTGAAGCGGATTAAGGTGAGAACCGACCCGGGAACGCTCGTGCTGGTGCTGTATGCGAGGCATGATAACCCGGAGGACGCCGTCGCCATCGCCAACGCGTTTGCCGAATCGTTTATCAGCAAATCCACGGAAATCGTACAGAGCGCCAATGTGACGGTATTGGATTACGCCAATCTGGAGGACGCCTCCATCCCGGTAAGCCCCAAAAAGGTGTTCAATCTGGCAATCGGCGTCTTCATCGGGGTTTTCGCCTCGCTAAGCGTGGCGATGCTGCTGGAGAAACGGGACGCCTCGCGGAGGAAGAGAAGGCGCCGGGGAAACCCGGAAGCAAGCGATCCGGGCCCGGACCCGTCCCTTGCAACGGATCAGGAAAAAGGAACGCCGAATAGAAACGAGGAAGCCGTATGAGAAAACGACCCGAATTCGAATCGGAAAGGGAGCGGATGCAAGCCGGGGAGATCCGCTTCGCCATTGTCGGCTGCGGGCATATCGCCGGCAAGCATCTCGAAGCGATTCAACAGGCGGAAGGAGCCGCCCTGGCGGCGCTCTGCGACCCGAACTTGACGAGGGTGTCCGCGCTGGCAGAGAGCTGGAATGTGCCGGCGTACGCGGGGATGGCGGAGATGCTGGCCCGGGAGCCGGATATCGACGCCGTATGCATCTGCACGCCCAGCGGGCTGCACGCCGAGCTGGCGATCGCCGCGGCCCGGGCCGGCAAGCATCTGGTCATCGAGAAGCCGCTCGCCCTCTGCGCGGAGGAGGCCGAGAGCATCGGGGAGGCCGCGGCGGCCGCTGGCGTCAAAGCTACGGTCGTACATCCGAACCGTTACCGGCCGGCAATCCGCCATTTGAAAGAGGCGCTGGACCGCAAGATGTTCGGCAAGCTGAGCCATGTCAACGCGACCGTCCGCTGGAACCGCAGCCAGGCTTACTATGATCAGGCGGCTTGGCGGGGCACGGTGGCGATGGACGGCGGCGTCCTTATGAATCAGGGCATCCACAGCCTGGATTTGCTCCTCTGGCTGTTCGGTCCCGTGGCCGAAGTGAGATCTTGGGTGGACACCCGAATCCGCAACATGGAGGCCGAAGATACCGCGATCGCGGCGTTGAAATTCGCAAACGGCACGTTAGGCGTCGTAGAGGCATGTACGACCGTTTACGAGCATAACCTGGAAGAAAGCCTGGCGGTGTTCGGCGAGAACGGATACGTCCTGATCGGCGGGCGGACCGCCAACTGGATCAAAGCGTGGAACTGCGTCAAGATGCCGGATGAGGAGATCGGCAGAATCATGGCCGAGGTGGAGGCCGATCCTTATGGCGTACCGGGACATGAACGGATAATCGCCGATATGGTGGAAGCGATCCGGACGGGAAGGGAACCGGCCGTTACCCTGGAAGAAGGGGCCCGGGCGGTTCGGCTGGCCTGGGATATTGTCCGGAACGGAAGATAGACGATGGCCGTCTGTTGAAAGGGCAGGAGTCAAATTAACGGGACTTCCTCCCGTTAATTTGGTGCCTACGCGGTTGCAAAGGGAAATTAGCCGGAAAACCTCCCGTTAAATTGTTCTGAAAATAGGGGTTTCGGCGGCTAGGGTGGATGCTTGCCGACCCGCAATTTCACTTGCCACCCGCTATAATAACGGCGTTTAGGGCTGCTATTTCGCCCAGATTCGCTTTATCGGGGAAAATAGCGGTTAAAAAGGGCTTTATTTCTCTGGAGCGGGTACAAAAATTGAGTTTTGATCCGTTTTTTTCCACTAGCTTTGCATTAGAACTGATATGGGTGCTGCCGACCCGCAATCTTTCTTGTCGCCCGCCGAATAACGGCCTTTTGGGCCGTTATTTCAACCCGATTTGCGTTTTAGGGAAGAATAGCGGCTAAAAGGGGCCTTATTTCTCTGGTGCGAGCCCAAAAATCCGGTTTTTGCCCGACTTTCTCTAAAATAAGGCCCCAA
Source organism: Paenibacillus sp. alder61 (assembly GCF_020179875.1). Lineage (NCBI taxonomy): Bacteria > Bacillati > Bacillota > Bacilli > Caryophanales > Paenibacillaceae > Paenibacillus > Paenibacillus sp. alder61. The sequence goes on along the minus strand of NZ_JAIUDG010000008.1, from coordinate 67,490 downwards.
AAGACCGCTATTTCATGCCAAAGAGCCAAATTCGACAAAATAGCGCCGCAAACGACCCTTATTTACGACCCTACCTCAGAACGGAGTTGGCGCTGACACATTTGCTTGAGTTTTTTGCAACGCTAGTGATCCAAGGGACAAGAGCGGAGAATAAACAGGAGATTTTCCCGTTAATAACCGGTCAGCCTGCAGACCGCTAATTCTTTAGTTCAGCTTATATGGAAACTTTAAGGAAAAGGGAAACGGAGGACGCAGTAGGCGATGAGCGGGCAAAAAGGAAGGAAATCGAAACACAGCACAACTTTATTGGAAAAGCTGCAAACCCGGAGCGCCGTCATCGGGGTGATCGGACTCGGCTACGTCGGCCTGCCGCTGGCGGTGGAAAAGGCCAAAGCCGGGTACCGGGTCATCGGCTTTGACGTCCAGGCGCAGAAGGTGGAGATGGTGAACCGCGGCTACAACTATATCGGGGATGTCGTGGATGACGACCTCCGGGAGATGGCGCGGAGCGGCCGGCTCCGGGCGACGGCCGACTACGCCTTCCTCGGGGAGGCGGATACGGTGGCCATCTGCGTGCCGACGCCGCTGGACGTCTATCAGCAGCCGGACACCAGCTATGTCGAGAACTCGGCGCGGGAAGTCGCCCGCCACTTGCATCCCGGGATGCTGGTCGTGCTGGAAAGCACCACATACCCCGGGACGACCGAGGAATTGATCAAGCCGATTCTGGAATCGACCGGACTGGTGTGCGGGGAGGACTTTTTCCTCGCGTATTCCCCGGAGCGCATCGACCCCGGCAACACTTCGTTCAACACCAAGAACACCCCCAAGGTGGTCGGCGGGGTCACTTCGGCCTGCACGGAAGTCGCGGCGGAACTGTATCGGCAGGTGCTGGATGGAGAGGTGCACCTCGTCTCCAGCCCGGCCGTGGCCGAGATGGAGAAAATTTACGAGAATACGTTCCGGCATATCAATATTGCCCTCGCCAACGAGATGGCGATTCTTTGCGACCGCATGGGTCTTAACGTCTGGGAAGTGATCGATGCCGCGAAGACGAAGCCCTACGGGTTCATGGCGTTTTATCCGGGACCGGGCCTGGGCGGACATTGCATCCCGATCGATCCCTTCTATTTGACTTGGAAAGCCCGGCAGTACAACTATCACACCCGGCTGATCGAGCTGGCGGGCGAGATCAACAACGCGATGCCGGAGTTCGTCGTCCACAAGATCGCGGAAATACTCAATTTAGCCCGCAAGCCCCTGCATGGCTCCACTGTCTATCTGCTTGGCGTGGCGTACAAACGGGACATCGACGATTACCGGGAATCGCCGGTGCTGCAGATGATCCGGCTGTTGGAGGAACGGGGAGCCGAAGTATGGATCAGCGATCCGCATATTCCGTCGTTCCGGTTCCAGGATCGAACGTACGAATGCATCCAGGTCACCGGAGAGGGGCTGGCTGAAGCGGATATCACCGTGATCGCGACGGACCATACCGCTTTCGATTACGAACGGATCGGTCGGCGAAGCCGCTGTCTGCTTGACACACGCAATGCCATGAACCGGTATGCCAAGCCGGAAGCCTACTATTTGCTCTAGCTAACGCGCAAAAAACGCAAGAACGCCAAAAATGTTCATTATACGGGGGCGATAGATCTTGGAAACCTATTATGCGCATCCCACCGCCATTGTGGATGAAGGCGCCCGGGTCGGCGAGGGGACGCGGGTGTGGCATTTCAGCCATGTCTCGGCGGGAGCGGAAATCGGGGAACGCTGCAGCCTGGGCCAGAACGTGTATGTTGCGCCGAATGTATCTATCGGTCGGGGCGTCAAAATCCAGAATAACGTGTCCGTATATGAGGGAGTCGTATTGGAGGATTACGTCTTCTGCGGACCGAGCATGGTTTTCACCAACGTGCGGACGCCCCGTTCGGCATTTCCGCGCAACACGAGCGCGGATTACCGGCCTACCGTGGTCAAGCGCGGGGCGTCGATCGGAGCGAACGCGACGGTAGTGTGCGGCGTGACGATCGGGGAATCCGCTTTTGTGGCGGCCGGGGCCGTGGTCAATCGGGACGTTCCCGCTTACGCCATGGTAGCCGGTGTACCCGCCAGGCGCCTGGGTTGGGTGTGCGAGTGCGGGCTAACCTTGGCTTTCCGCGACCGCAAGGCGGTATGTGCGGAGTGCGGAAGGAAGTATGAACGAAATCAAGAGACGGTCAGTAAAACGGAGGAAGGGTAGAGGGACGATGAGGGAACGAGAAAACAAAGCGGAAAAAGCGATGGGGAAAATCCCCGTCCTTGATATAGGCTGCGAGGTTCGTGAACTGAAGCCGCAGATGATGGATGCGATTGAAAAAGTGCTGGATAGCGGCGCCTTTATTATGGGGGACAACGTCAAAGCCTTTGAACGGGAGGCAGCCGAGTATCTTGGTGCGGCCCATGCGATCGCGTTGAATTCGGGAACCGATGCGCTCGTCATCGCCTTGCTGGCGGCGGGAATCGGCGAGGGCGACGAAGTGGTGACCACGCCGTTCACTTTTTTTGCCACGGCGGAGGCGATCAGCCGTGTCGGAGCGGTTCCGGTGTTCGTCGATGTGGAACCGGACACCTTTAACCTGGACCCCGGCCGCCTGGAAACGGTGTTGACCGCCAAGACAAAAGCGGTGATACCGGTGCATCTGTTCGGCCATGCCGTCGATATGGACCCGCTGCTCGAAATGGCCGCCCGGTACGATCTGAAAGTGATCGAGGACGTGGCTCAGGGATTTGGCGGCGAATACAAGAACCGGAAGCTCGGGACGCTGGGGACCGCGGGATGCTATTCCTTTTTTCCGTCCAAAAACCTCGGCGCTTACGGAGACGGCGGCCTGCTGGTGACGAATGATCCCGATCTTGCCGAACGGGCGGCCATGCTGCGGACTCATGGATCCCGCAAAAAGTATTACAACGAGCTCATCGGCTTCAATTCCCGCCTGGACGAGATCCAAGCGGCGATATTGCGGGTGAAACTGCCGCGGATCGAGGAATGGAATGCGGGGCGGAGGCTGGCCGCGGAGCGGTATCGCGCCTGTCTGAGCGGTCTGGAGGGGGTTACCCTGCCCGAGGAAAAATCATATGCCAAGCACGTCTATCACCAGTACACATTAAGGATCGCGGACGGGAAACGGGATGAACTTCAGGCCGGGCTGGAGGCGGAAGGAATCAGCTCGATCGTGTACTATCCCCTCCCTGTGCATAGGCTCCCGGTGTACGCTCCATCTCTTTGGGATTTGCCCACGGCGGAAGCGTTGGCCGGCGAAGTGCTGTCCATCCCGATTTGGCCGCAGATCGAGGCCGAAACCCAGCTTTGGATCAGCGAAAAAATAAAGCAGTCGCTACGCTGATTTCCCGGGGCCGATCGCTGATGCTGAACCGCTTAAAAAACCTGACGAGGGATCATTTTTTCCGGAACGTCGTTGTCCTGGCCAGCGGGACGATCATCAGCCAACTCCTGATTCTCGCCACCCTGCCTATTATTACGCGCTTATACAATCCCGCGGAATACGGCGTTTATTCCATGTACACCTCGATCATCTCCATCATGCTCATGCTTGTTTCCTTTTCCTACGAGCAGGCCATTACCCTCCCGGAGGAGGACCGGGTCGCCAGCAGTCTGCTGAGCCTGTCCCTGCGCATTTGTGTAGCCATGAGCCTGCTGGGCGGGGTGGGGGTCTATTTTCTGGCCGGTCCGCTGGCGACGTGGGCGCATGAACCCGATATTCGGGAGTTTTTCATCTTTTTTATTCTCAGCCTCTTCTTCGGAGGGTTCTATCAAATTCTAAATGGCTGGTCGATCCGCAAAAAATACTTCCGTCAGCTCTCGCGGACCAAATATACACAGAGCTTCTCCCTGGTGTCTGCTCAGCTGCTGTTCAGCGGCTTGTTCAAGGGGCCGCTCGGCCTGATTCTCGGCGATGTGGCCGGCCGGCTCGGCGGCCTGATTCCGCAGTGGCGGATCTGGCGAAAAGACGTAAAGCAAGACGCCCTGCACACGACCTGGAGTGATATCAAAGAGTCGGCTTACCGGTACCGGCGGTTTCCGATGCTGTCCCTGGCCTCCAATATGCTGAACAGCCTGGGCATCTATCTCCCGACGATCCTGCTGGCCGCCTTTTACGGGCCGCACGTCGCCGGATGGTTTGCCTTGGGGCAGCGGATTCTCGGATCTCCGATGACGTTGATCACGTCTTCCGTCATGAACGTCTACCTGTCCGAATCCTCGCAGTACAGGCTGCATGCCCCCCATAAGCTGTATCCGTTGTTTAAACGGACGGTGCGCAACATTTTCCTGTTCGGTCTGGCGATCGTCCTGGTCATGGTTTTTATCGCCCCGTCCGCCTTTGCTTTCCTGTTCGGGCCGGAGTGGGGGAATTCCGGGCAGATCGTACGTTTGCTGGGCGTCATGTATTTAAGCCAGTTCGTGGCGAACGCGGTCGGGACCACAATCGATGTCATGGAGCGGCAGGACCTCCATTTATACCGGGAAATCGTGCGGGTGATTATCGTGCTGGGCGCGCTGCTCCTGGCCAAGTATACCGGGCAAGGCTCCATGACGGCGGTGCTGTGGTTCAGTCTGGCGTCCACGCTGGGGTACATGCTGCATCTTTGGATGTCTTGGACCGCCGTAAAAAAATACCGGAATCTGCCGGCGGAACCGGAGCCCGGGAATGAAGCCGGGGCGGGAGCCGGACAGGGACAGGAGGAATGACGATGCTGATGCTGCGCTGCCCGCGCTCCCGGCAGCCGGAGCGCGCTTATGCGGCCCGGGTGCTGCTGGAGGAAGTGCTGGGTCTGCCCTTCATCCTGGAATGGGAAGACCGGGAAGACTGGGAGCTTCGCGTAGCCGGAGATTCGGGTCAAGGGGCGGTCCTGCTGCTCTCCGACGTGCTGCTCGGGATGCCGGAGCGAAAATGGCTGAGCCCGGACTCGCTCCCCCGGGAACCGCTCGCCCGGCTGGATATGGAGGAAGTTGGCAGCTTGCCCGTGATTTACGGAGAACTACTCGAAACCGAAGGGGAAAGAGGATCGAGCCATGAAGAAAAGAGAGCCGCGGTCGGACCGGACGCGGAAGGACGGCTCATCCGGGAGGAGGGGGAGGGCACCGTACTCCGCTGCGGGCTGGATTTGTTCGGCAGCAGTTTCTTTATGCTGACGCGCTATGAAGAGATGGTCATTCCCGACCGGGACAGCCATGGCCGGTTCCCGGTCCGGGCTTCGCTGGCTTACCGGGAAGACTTCCTCGACTTCCCGGTCGTCAACGCTTACGCCGAACTGCTGTGGAGCCTGCTGCTGCGGTTATGGCCGCGGCTGGACGGGCTGCGCCGGCGCCGGCAGGTGCGGAAGGTGGTCAGCCACGATGTGGACCACCCTTTCTTTGCCCACCGGCGCCGCGGCCGGTTCAGCCTGATTAAGGAGGCGGCCGCCGACGCGCTAAAGCGCCGGGACTTCGAGGCCGCCTGGAAGAAGGGCAGGCTGCTGCCCTGGGCCGCGGGCGGCGGCGACCGGGTCCGGGAGACGGACCCGTACAACACGTTCCGCTGGCTGATGGAGCAGAGCGAGCGGGCCGGGGTGCGCAGCAGCTTTTATTTCATTCCGGAACAGACCGATCCGCGTTATGACGAGGCGTATACGCTGGAGGATCCGGAAATCGCCGGACTGCTGCGAACCATACATGCGCGGGGACATGAGATCGGCCTGCACCCGGGGTACGGGGCCTATTTGTCCCCGCAGGACATCCGCCGCCAGTTTGCCCTGCTGCGGCAGGGAGCGGAGGTTGCCGGCGTGCGGCAGGACGCCTGGGGGGGACGCCAGCATTTTCTGCGCTGGCGGGCCCCCGATACATGGCAGGCCTGGGAGGAAGCCGGCCTGGACTACGACAGCTCGCTCGGTTACCCCGACTCGCCGGGATTCCGCTGCGGCATCTGCCAGGAATACCCGGTTTTCAACCTGGCAACCCGGCGGATGCTGAAGCTGCGGGAGCGTCCGCTGATCGTCATGGAGCAGACCGTATGGCATCCCGAACATGGGGGAGACCGGTGTGAAGCTCGAGCTTTCGAGCGAATCCGCCGCCTTTACCGGCAATGTGCCCGCTATGGAGGGGACTTCACCCTCCTGTGGCACAACAGCGAGCTGGTGCATCAAGCCGACCGCCGGCTGTACCGAAAGTGCCTGGAGGAATTGAGCTGACGAACGAATCCGGGCCGGGGGGGAAAGGTGTGGAGGCTTGGGCTGGGCTGGATTCAATTGGAATTCGAAGTGGAAGTGGGACTGGAACTGGAGCCGGAGCCGGAGCTAGTGCTGAAGCTGGAGTTGAAGCTGGAGTTGAAGCTGGTGCTGGAGCTGGAGCTGGAGCTGGAGCTGGAGCTGGAGCTGGTGCTAATGCTAATGCTAGTGCTAGTGCTAGTGCTGGCGCAAGTTACCGGGATTTCCTCCCGTTAATTGACTGTTTGCCGGGAAGCAATGGGGGATTAGCTGGAAAACCTCCCGCTATTTCATCCGAACCAGGGGAAATTGGCGGCTGGGGCGCATATTAGATGGAGTTTTTCCAGCTAAATCCGGTCTAAGCGTCCAAAGCGATAAATTACCGGGAACTTTTCCCGTTAATAGGCGGATGGCGATAGCAGGACAGCGATATCAAAAGAGAAGGGGGAGGGCGAACCGATGAAAATCGCCTATCTGATGCATTGGAATGAAGGGCCGGAGAGCGGGGTGTTTAAAAAGGTCACCGCCCAAATGGCCGAATGGATCGCGCTTGGCCATGAAGTTCGGCTGTTTTTGTTTACCCGCCGCTGGAAGGGCGAGGGGCATGGGGGAGGCGAGGCGGTTCCGGCGGACATCCCGCTCGTCATCCAACCTTACGGGAAAGGGCTCAACCGATTCGCCGCTTTCCGGATGCTCCTTACCCGTCTGGAACAATGGGCCCCGGACGCCATATACCATCGGTTCGACCTTTATTACGCCGGGCTTCCCCGTTTGCTTCGGCGCATTCCTTCCATATTGGAAATCAACACGAACGACCTGGCGGAGATGCGCCTCGGAAGCAGGCTCCGCTACCTCTACCACCGGCTGACCCGCGGTCTCGTACTGCGCAGCGCGGGGGGCTTTGTCTTTGTCAGCGCGGAGATCGGAGAGGAGCCTCATTTTAAAAAATACGGACAACCCAGGGAGGTGATCGGCAACGGGTTTGCGCTGAGCAATGCGACCCCATCGCCTCCGCCGCCTTCGGTCCGGGTCCGGCTGATCTTTATCGGCACACCGGGCCAGCCTTGGCACGGCGTGGACGAGATCGCTGCCTTGGCCCGGCTTCGGCCGGATTGGCACTTCGATATGGTCGGGCTACAGCCGGAGGATATGGTGGGCGGCTCGGCACCGCGCAATATGGAGTTCCACGGCAGGCTGTCCCGGCTGGACTATGAGCCGCTGCTGCGCCAGGCCGATGTAGCCGTCGGCTCTCTGGCCCTGTACCGGAATCGCATGAACGAGGCCTCGCCTTTGAAAGTCCGGGAGTATCTGGCCTATGGACTGCCGGTTATTATCGGATACAGGGATACGGATTTCCCAAAGGGAGCTTCCTTTATTCTGGAGCTGGCGAATGAGGCGGGGAGTACCGCGAAGGGGCTGCAGGACATCGAAAACTTTGTGCGCACCTGGAAGGGCCGCCGCGTTCCCGCCGGTGAAGTGATGCATTTGGATACGGCCGTGAAGGAGGCTGCCCGGGTTCGCTTTATGGAGCGGATCGCGAGGAAAGGCGGCGACAAGCCTTGAATCTGCAGCTGATTCTGATCGCGCTCCTGCTGCTTAGCGCGGGGGTGTTTTTGGTCCAATGCATCACCCAAGCGGGGATGAACATCGACGCGGCCTACGTGATCGGATTTTGCACCTATTTCGACATGTTCGGTTTTTTCTATAAAAAAATGCTGCCGGGGAACGCGCTGTTTCTGCTGATTGCGGTTCCGCTCATTCCGGCGCTCCTCGCCTGGTTCGGCAAAAGCCGCGCGCCCCGCGCGCTGCTTCGGGATCCCGGAATCGGGTTGTGGGGGGCGGTCTTTCTGCTGTCGACGGTAAGCCTGACCTGGGCCCCGCCCGATTCGGGAGGCCTGACGAAAATAGCGGTTCTCTTCATTCACGCGGCAATTCCGGGAATCTATGCCTACATCCTTTATAGGAAATACGCGAAATTCTCCTGGACGATATTCGCTCTTTTCGGCCTGGCTTTTGCGGCGGCGCACTTGGCGTTCGGCGAGTATTCGCCGGAGTATCCCGGCCGTTTGTCTCTTCCGGGCAGCAATCCGATCTTCAACGCCCGGATGTCCCTCATCACGATTACCGTTTGCCTGTGGGCGCCGGGAATCCCCCGGATCATTCGGTTGGCGGGCATCGTCGCGGCGGCGGCCTCGGCTTTAGCCACGGAGTCCCGCGGACCGGTCGCCGCGTTCGCCATCGCCAATGCGTTGATATTGGCGATGGTGCTCTACAGGAAATGGCGGCGCGGCGAGTTCCGGCACTTGGCCCGCTACGCGGCGATCGTGCCGGTACTGCTTATAGGGACGGGGTTAGCCGCCGCCAATTACTCCGCTGAGTTGGAAGAGTGGGCCCACGGGAGCCGCCTGTCCATCTTTATGAATCTCGGCGAATTGGTGGGAGACGCCAATTTTCTTGGAAGGATGGAGCTGCAGCGGCAGGCGCTGGAACAGTGGACCGAGCAGCCCTTTATAGGAGGCGGAGTGGGCAGCCTCTCGCCGCCGGCCGTTCGCGATCACCCGCATAATGTGGTGCTGGAAATCGCCGGGGAGCAGGGGGTGGCCGGACTTTTGGTCTGGTCCTTCGCGTTTCTGTATGCGCTTTGGATGGCACGCCGTCAATCCGTGCTGCTCGTCCTTCTCCTGCAGACCCTCGGAACCGCCATGATGAGCGGCGACTTCGGCTTTAATTTCGAGTATGTCATGTTTGCGTTTCTCGCCTTGGCGCTGGCTCCGGCCGGAAGGCCGGTACCCGTGTCGGATTCGGGTCTTGGATGCGTTAAGGAGACGGAGGCTTGGGCGTATTCGTCGGAGGTGGCTGTGGCGAGGGCTTCCGAACCGCTCCCGGATGTCCTGGACCCGCCTCGACCCGTTTCATTCCGGGCGGAGTACGAAGCTTCGCCTTTTATTCCAGAATCAAGGAGATGCTCGAGGAAAATGCGAAAAATGATGTTTCTTTTGACCGGTCTCAATTATGCCGGCGCCGAAACGCAAGTCGTTCAGCTGTGCAGGGGCTTCCGGGAGCGGGGCTGTCAAATCGAGGTCGTCAGTATGCTTGAGCCGGTGGCTTATTTGGAGGAGCTGGGGGCGATGGGAATCCCGGTTCATTCCCTTGGGATGAAAAAAGGAGTTCCGGATCCTCGCGCCATCTTTCGCCTGCGCCGGCTTGTCGCCAAGCTCCGGCCGGATATCGTCCACAGCCACTTGGTACACGCGAACCTCCTGGCCAGAGTCACCCGTCTGTTTGTACGGATGCCCCGGCTGATCTGCACAGCGCACAACCGGAATGAGGGCGGGCGGCTGCGCGAACTTCTGTACCGGCTGACCGATCCGCTGTGCGATCTGACCACGAATGTCAGCCGGGACGCGGTCGACCGCTACATCGAGCGCCGCGTTGTCCCGGCGCGAAAAATCCGCTACGTGCCGAACGGGATCGACACGGCGCAGTTCCGGCGGCGGACGGAGCGGCAACGTGCCGAGCTCCGCAGCCGTCTTGCCCGCGAGCTTGGCGTGAGCGAAGAAGCGTTCCTTTGGCTGGCCGCCGGGCGCCTCGCTCCGGAAAAGGATTACCGCACGATGCTGAACGCTTTCGCTCTGGCCATTGCCGCCCCGTCTGCGACGGCCGCAAATGCGACTGCCGGAGGTACGAGCGCCGGAGATGTGACTGTCGGAGGTACGACTGCCGATGATGTGACTGCCGGAGGTGCGACTGCTGCGGAAGCGAATGCCGGTGGTGCAATTGCTGTAGATGCGACTGCTGCGGAAGCGACAGCCGGAGATGCGAATGCCGGTGGTGCAATCGCCGCAGAAGCGCCCGCCGCAAATGCGGCGCAGTGCGCGCCCGCTTCCCCGGCGCTGCTCATCGCAGGCATCGGAACCGAGCGGGCGGAGCTGGAGGAGCTGTGCCGCTCGCTCGGCATCGAGCGGCAGGTGCATTTTCTCGGGATGCGGCGCGACATTCCCGAGCTGATGGCGGCGGCTGACGGCTACGTTATGTCCTCCCTGTGGGAGGGCATGCCGATCGTCCTGCTGGAAGCCGCCGCAAGCGCCCTCCCGATCGTCGCCACGGATGTCGGCGGCAATCGGGAGGTGGTCCGGGACGGCGAGAGCGGCTGGCTCGCCGCCCCGGACGATCCCCGCCAGCTGTGCGAACGCATGCTGGCGCTGACGGCGCTGACGCCCCTCGCCCGCAGGGAGATGGGCGAGCGCGGCCGCCGCTACGTGGAGGAGCACTTCGAGCTGGAGGTGGTCCTCGACCAATGGGCGGACATCTACGAGCAGCCAGGACGTGGCCACGGCCGCGGCCGGCTTGAATCGCCCCCGGCGGCCGCCGCGGAGGAGGCCTGATAGGGGGCTGGGGTGTTGCATTTAAAATTCCTGCAAATCTGCAGGAATTTTTTTCATTCAGCGGCCCGAAATCGGAAATTCCTGCAAAAATACATCAATTTCCGCCTCCAGGTCCCGAAACGCGCCGCTGCGCCAAAAAAAAGATGCAGATTTGCAGGAATTTGCGGATGGAGGCAGCCACTGCCCGAAAAAAGATGCAGATTTGCAGGAATTTGCGGATGGAGGCAGCCACTGCCCGAAAAAAGATGCAGATTTGCAGGTTTTTGCATCTCCTCGTTCCCGTTCACTCACAAATGCAGCATGGCGCCCGGGATCATGGCGTATTTCACGACATGTTTGCCGCCCCGGCCCGTTATCGGAGTGAGCCGTCCTTTGCGGCAGAGCGACTCGAGATGCCGGATGGCGGTGCGGTGGTTTAAGCTCAAGCGGGCCGTAACGTCGCAGGGGCGTACGGGCCTCGCAAGGAGGCAGGTCAGCCGGAGAATTTCCCGCTCCGCCACATGTTCAAGCCGGTCCGGCGCTGCCGAATCGGCAAGAAACCGCCCCAACAATAACCGGAGCAGGGTTATGAAGAGCTCCGGGCGCTGGGCGACGTCGTCATATGCAAACGAAACGACTTGATACCCCATCGCGGTAAGGAAGGTTTCCCGGTTCAGCTCGTTGCAGTATTTTTGACGGTCCATATCGCGCACGTGCGGTCCAAAACCCTTGATTTCAAAGATCAGTTTAAGCGCCGGCGTCATATAAGCAAAGTCGCAGTAGTAGGAAAGTCCGCGCCAATCCAGCACTTCAAACTCCGGATGCAGCCCGGAAAAGTCCCCTTGAACCGGCCACCAGACATTACGGCAAAACAGCTTCTCGGCCTCCCGGTGGCCGCGTGCCAGGCGGCCTTTGCGTTCCCCCTTTCTTTTCCGCAGGTGTGCTTTGATAAATGCGTCATGCGCTTCCTCAAAATGATCCATCCGTTCATCCTCCTCCTTTAAAATAAAAAAACGCCCCGGTCCATTCGTTTGGGAATGAACCGGGACGTGCTTCGTCTCTAAGGTTATTATACCGTCCGTTGGCGCGGAGAGCTAGCTTGGAATTTGCGGGGGTTCCCGTTTTGTCAATCAGAGGCTGGAAACTTTCATTGGAGCAGCTCCTTCTCTCATTGGAGAGTTCTTACCTTCATTGGAGCAGCTCCTTCGCGAGCTTTTCCCAGGCCGGGGCATCGGGCACCCAGTAATAGAGCTCGTTCTTAACGAGCGGGTCCCATGCTTTGCCGCTTTGGCCGGGAAGTTGGGCATACCGGAATTGGTCCTCTTTCAGATCTTTGGCTAGCCAGGCCAAGCTGATCAGGTCGGCGTCGCGCAAATTGGTGTCGAGTACGTCCTCGCGGACTTGTTCGATCAAGGAGGGAAGATTCTTCAGATTTTTCGGTTGAATGACGCTGCGGATGATTTCCTTCAATACCATGGCCTGATTGGCTTGTCTGCCGGAATCGCCGCCGGGAAGCGACTTGCGCTCACGGACCAGGTCCAAAGCTTCGGCACCGCTTAAATGATTCTTCCCGGCGGGCAAGGTCATATAGGCATAGGTTAGTTTGACGGGGGCATCCAGGTGAACATCCAGTCCGCCCAAGGTGTCGATAAAATGCTCGAAGCCTTCAAAATCGGTTTTGATGTAGTAGTTGATCGTGCAGGAGCAGAGGTTGCTGACGGCTTGAACGGCGGATTTTGTGCCGGAGCGGGTGTCGCCGTGAAGTTCGCCCAGCGCGTGGGCGTGGTTGATCTTGGTGTAGCCGATACCGGAAAGGGGAACGCGGGTATCGCGCGGGATCGAGACCAGGTTGACGAGCGGTTGTTCGGGATCGACATGCGCCAGCATGATGACATCGGTACGGGAAGCTTCCCGGTCACGGGCATCCGTGCCGAGAATCAAAATATTGAAGCCGGCAGGCTGCGGCCGTTGGGACGATCCTTTTGCCGATGTTCCGGGGCCGTGGAAACCGGCAGAACCGAGGTTACCGGCAGAACCGGCGTTACCGGCAGATCCGACGCTCCCGGCGGGTCCGATGCTACCTGGTGCGATGCTCCCGGTGGACCCGATGCTCCCGGCAGATCCGCTGCCACCGGTAGATCCGCCGCTATCGACCTTTGCAGCGACACCGGCACCTGCCTTCGCCGTCAAAGGTCCCGCCGCCGATCCATTCCCGGCTGCATCGGCCCCAGCCGTGTCCGGCGTCGCCAGCACGGGGATCTCCGTCTGGCGGAAGTGCCGGGAAGGCTCAAGCTTCCCGTACGCATAAAGGCCGGCCCCCAGCATAAGGAGCAGGAGCGCCGCCCCCCAAACCATCGCTTTTGTTCGGATACTCATCCCGGCGCAAGATCCCCCTCTATGAATCGCGTTTATTTCGGCGGTCGAAGTAGATGGCGCCGAGCCACTGGCTCGCCGCAAACAGCAGGACCATCCCGAGAACCAGCAAAAATCGCGGATCTCCCTTCCTTAACAGGAGTTGGAGAAGAAACAGGGCGGCCGCGATTTCGGTCCACATGAGTCCCCGCTTGCGAAGCGCCTTGAAATCGTAGGAGCCCGTTTTCATTTTTCGTAAATTGATCCAGGCCACGACTACCAATATGACCAAGAAAATCAACGAGCCGATCAGGTCTTCTTTTGTAAAGGGGCCCATTCTAGTCATCCTCGCTTTAAGTGGAGTGAGTTGTGCATGTATGTATGCATTGTAGCTTATGGCGTATGGGCCCGCAAACCGGAGCTTGGACAGCGCCGGAGTATCGCGGCAGATTAAGGTCGGTTTCCTTAAGAACACAAGTAATCCATAGGTATGCAGTTATTTTTTAAAAAATGCCTATAAAAGCGCCGAGCGTATTTTTTGATCCATCCACCTCCAAAAAAATGCAAATCTGCAGGCATTCAGGCCGATTAACGGGGGGGATGCGAAAAAAGATGCAAATCTGCAGGCATTTCTAGCGATTTTAGAGAAACGAGCCGATCTCGCCGAAAATTCCTGCAGAATCGCAGGAATTTCGAAATTTTCGTTCCGAACAAGAAAAATACATGCAGATTTGCATTCGATGTTATCAAGCTATCAAGGTTTTCTGACGGGATACGAATCGACTTTGTCAAGGACATTTCGGACAGAAGATACTTTAAAAATTAGATACCATCATTTTAAGAAAAGGCTGACAAAGGAATGATGGGAATGGTCGTGCAAAAGTTTTTCAAATTGGTGGAGATTCAGACGAAGGCGGCCAGCATGATCCCGCTTTTGTTGGGGACGGTATATGCGCTGTTTCGGTTTCACGAGTTTCAGGCTTGGCATTTCGTGCTCATGCTGGTCTCGCTGCTGAGTTTTGATATGGCGACAACGGCCATTAATAATTATTACGATTACAAAAAAGCCGCCAAAAAAGACGGATACGGCTATGAGATCCATAATGCCATCGTCAGGTATCATATGAACCCCGGCGCCGTGGTTGCGGTCATCGTCACCCTGCTGCTCATCGCGGTCTTGGCCGGGATCGCCCTGTTTTTCAAAACGGGACTGCTCGTTTTGCTGCTCGGCGGGCTGTCCTTTGCCGTCGGCATTTTGTATTCGTTCGGGCCCATCCCGATTTCCCGGATGCCGCTCGGTGAAATTTTTTCCGGGCTGTTTATGGGCTTTGTCATCATCTTCATTTCGGCTTATATCCATGCGGGGGAGAAGCTGGCTTCCCTGACGCTTCAAGGGGGCACGGTTCTGCTTCAGGTTCATCTCGCGGAGGTGCTGTGGATTTTTCTGGTGTCCATTCCGGCGGTTTTGGGCATCGCCAACATTATGCTGGCGAACAACATCTGCGATCTGGAGGAAGATTTGGAGAACAAACGGTACACGCTGCCGGTTTACATCGGACGGACCCACGCCCTGCGGTTGTTCCGGGTTCTTTATTACGCGGCTTACGCCGATTTGATCGTACTGTGGTTCCTGCGGGTGCCCTTGCTGCTCCTTGTCCTTGCCGCACTCACTTTAATTCCGGTACGTCAAAATACCCGCAAGTTCATCGCGGAACCGACCAAGCAATTCACGTTCGCGCTTTCGGTCCGGAATTTCATTCTGACGAACGCGGCCCGCATCGCCGTTTTGGGGTTGGCTGTGGTGTTTACGATCCGGTAAGCGGGGCCCGCCTCACGGGTCCCGGTCTTAGCCGGAGAAATTCCGGCGGGCAGGACCTGCCCGTGTATAGCGACAGACTGGCGAAATTCGGCGGCTAATCGGCTTTTGTAGTACAATGGAGCTTGAAGAATGAACAGTGACGAGGCGTTACAGCATTAAAGGAGATGGCTGAGATGAAGTGGAATGACGATAGTACAGCGGGAAAAAGCGGTGAAAGCTGGAGCGGAAACGCAAACGGAAACGCAAACGCAAACGAACAAGGAAGTCGTAAAAAGACCACCTTCGGAATTCTGGGCGGAGGCTGGCGAGCCGAGTTTTATTTACGTATTGCGAAAGCGCTTCCCGATGAGTTCGAAGTCGGCGAAATTTGGGTGAGGGATGAGGCGAAGGCCCGGGACTTGGAAGCCCGCTGGGGCGTAAAGGCGACGGCAGATCTCGAGGGTTTTCTGGGCCGCCGGGCCTTTTCTTTCGCGGTGCTGTCGCTCACCCGCAATGTGGCGGCCGCTTACATCGAGCGGCTGGTGAAGCTGGGCATCCCCGTGCTGACGGAGACGCCGCCCGCCGAAAGCCTGGAGGGCCTGCTTCGGCTTTATGACCGGGTCGGGCCGTCGGGCCGGGTGCAGGTGGCCGAGCAGTTCATCCGCCAGCCGATGCATGCCGCGCGGCTGGCGGTAGCCCGCTCCGGGCTGCTCGGCGGCGTGTCCCATGTCCAGGTGTCCGCCGGACATGGATACCACGGGATCAGCCTCATCCGGCATCTGCTCGGGATCGGCTTCGAAGACGCCGAAATCCGCGGAGAGCAGATCGTGAGCCCGCTGATCCAAGGGCCGAACCGCCATGGCCTGCCGCCGCAAGAGGTCCTGACGGATTCCCGTCAGGACCTGGCGCTGCTGCGTTTTGGCGGCCGGACCGCCCTGTACGATTTCACCTACGACCAGTATTTTTCTCGGATTCGGGGCCATCGGGTCCTCATCCGGGGCCATCGCGGTGAAATCGATGGGCGGGAGGTCCGGTTTCTCCGCGATTACCGGACCCCGGTGGCCCTGGAACTGCGCCGGGTTGACGCCGGGCAGGACGGGACGTTGGAGGGTTATTACCATGAAGGCGTCCTTTGCGGTTCGGACTGGGTGTACCGGAATCCGTTCCCCGGGGCGCGCCTCAGCGACGAAGAGATCGCGATGGCCGTTTGTCTCCGGAACATGGCCGATTACGCGCACGGGGGGCCATCCTTCTACAGTCTGGCTGAGGCTTCGCAGGATCAGTATCTGAGCCTGCTGATGGCCGAGGCGATCCAAACGGGACGCACCGTCGTCTCCGTGCGGCAGCCATGGGCGGCTACATAGGGCTGTGACGCTGGGAAGTCCGGTACAAGGCTCTGCCTCTGGACGCCCTTTCGGTATCCCAGCGGAAGGTGAACGCCGCCGCGGCCAGGAACAGGGCGGCGAAGCCGGTGAGCATCGCCAAGGCGGTCCACAGCTCGCCGGAGAAGCGCCCGTCCGTTACGGCAAGGTTCAGGGCCTTGACGAAATAGTGAAAAGGCTGCGCCTGCGCCGCGGTTTTGACCCAAACCGGAGCGTTATGCAGGCTGTAGAAAGCTTCGCTGGCAAACAGCATCGGAAAGCTGATCAGATTGGAGATCATGTTGACATTGCTTTCGTCCCGCGACAAATTGGCGGCGAAGAAACCGATCGCCGTAAAGCAGATGCTTCCCAGAAACAGCGCCAGCAGGATCCCGGCCAGCCCCGCCAGACTAAGGCTGACGCCGAACAGAAGGACGGCGGTCACGAGGATGCAGACGCTGACGGTCAGGGCGAGCACCGTCCGTGCTCCCGTCATCGCCGCGATGAAGGCCGCGGTGGAGAACGGCGTCGCCCGGAGCAGCTTGTAGACGCCGCGGTTGCGCTGGGCCATCACGTTAAAGGCGGTGACCATCGTCGCGCCGAACAGCACGTTCATGGCGAGCACCCCGGCGAGCAGCCGCTCCGCGTAGCCGGGATCGTCAAAATACAGCCCCAGCCCGCACAGCATGGCGACGGGAAACAGAATCGTCCAGAACAAAGTATGAGCATCGCGCACGATTCCAAGCAGCATCGTTTTAAAAATGGTAAACATGGGGTGTCCTCCTTTTATTCGCCGGATAACCGGATATATAATTCCTCCAAATCGCCCGCCTGATATTGTTTAAGCAGGCGATCCGGCATGCCCTCGGCGATGATGGCCCCGCCGCAGATCATGATGACCCGCGTCGCCAGCTTGTGCACCTCTTCCATGTCGTGCGAAGTGAACACGACGGAGGTGCCTGCCTTGGCCAGCGAAGTGACCAGCTCGCGGACTTCGCGGCGCGCCCGCGGATCAAGGGCGGCGGTCGGTTCGTCGAGGAACAGAAGCTGGGGCTCATGCGCCATCGCGATCGCGATGGCCAGGCGCTTCTGCTGCCCGCCCGAGAGCCGCTCCGCCGGGGTTTTGCCGGCGTCCTGGAGCCCGCAGCGCGTCAGCAAATCGTTGATCTGCCGCCGCGAAAGCCGGACGCCGTAGAAGGCGGCGAACATCGCCATGTTCTCCCGGGCGGTGAAGCCGGAGAAGAACGGCGTGGATTGAAGCTGCACGCCGATATGTTGGCGGGGCTCCGCGCACCAGTAGCGCACCGAGCCTTCGTCCGGGCGGCGAAGCCCCAGCAGTAAATCCAGGGTGGTGGACTTGCCCGCGCCGTTCGGCCCGATCATGGCCAGTACTTCCCCCCGGCGAATTTCCAGGCTGAGCCCGTTGACGGCTTGCTTTTGCCCATAGCGCTTTTTTAATTGGTTTGCTTCGATAAACAGAGACATGCTTGAAGTTCCTCCTCTTTGACCAATGTGTTATATCCAATGTTGGTTATAAGGGTAAAAAAGAGGCAACACCTGTCCAGGCGCTGCTTTTCTTTTTCCTATGACTCCTCCACGAGCGCAATGATCCGCTTAAGATAATCGATATCGAGCTCAAGCAGAGCCATTGCGTTGTCGAAGGCCGCTTCGGTGAAGCCGTTCAGCACGCCGTACGCCCCCTTGACTTCCCGCCCGACCCGCCACATTTCCAGCGTTTCCTCCAACTGCTGCAAATTTTGCCGCAAAAGAGGAATCGATTCTTCCTTGGGGACGGTGGTCACCCAACTGAGCGCCAAAGAAAAATCGCTCTTTACAGAGTGCGGGGTGATCGTCAGCGACTCGCGGACCATCCGCTGGAACATCGCTTCGCCCGTTTCGGTGATGGCGTAGATCTTCCGCAGCCGCGCTCCGGTGCGTTCCTCGGCCTCCGTCCGGATCAGGCCCTCCTGCTCCATTTTGTTCAATGCGTAATAGATCGAACCGGACAGCAGGTTAGCCCAAGTGTCCACCCGGCTCGTCTGGATCATTTGTTGAATCTCGTACCCGTGCATCGGACGTTCGCGAAGCAGGGCCAGTATAATCAGATTGGTCACGGGGATCTCCTTTTGCGGATGTAGAGTAATTTCTGGCACATATCCAACATTGGTTATTTTAGCTTTATTATAAAAATGGCATGGGAGGATGTCAATGGGAGATCTTGCTCCTGTTGGACCTTGATCTCGCCGCAGCATAAAAGGGCCTCCCGCCAAAAAAGCGGGAGACCGGAAAGTTTAGGGCCTTTTTCGACACTAGCGTTGCATTAACCGAAGGGTCTAGTGCCCGTAACCGCCTCCCTTTGAAGCCGGGCGGGTGGATAAGGGCTTTTTGAGGCACTATTTTGTCGAATTCGTCCCTTAGGTGAGAAATAGCGGTCTTTTGAGGCCTTATTTTAGGAAAAGGCGGGCCGAAACCTGATTTTGGGACCCGTATCAGTGAAATAACGCCCTTTTTCGCCGCTATTCTTCCCGAAAACGCAAATCGGGGCGAAATAACGGCCCAAAAGACCGTTATTCCGGTCAATTTCCGCGATACTCTTTGCTTTGGAGAAACCGCCTGGCTGTGCGTTAGTACCGTTTTTTCTTGGGAGCGACCATCACGCCTGCGCCGATAACGATCAGAGCGATCGCCAGTACGGGTTGTCCGAAAATCATCCGGTTGTACAGCGTGCCGAACGAAAATACGGCGAAAAACAGCAGGGACAGGACGGCCAGAATATTAATCGGGATCAGCAGGTATTTGTTCCGGTTGCCGAACCAATAGAACTCAAACAGGCCGACGGCGGGAGCGAGGATAAACCCGGGCCATAGATATTGCCAGCTGTCGAACAGGGTGGCGACTTGGCAGACCAGGCCGACCGTAAACAGAATGCCTCCGGGGATCAATAATCCGGTCGCTCTCCGGTTCGTCATGGAGAAATACAACCAGTGGAAGAACAGCCCTAACGGGATAATGAAGAGGGTGGCCCAAAATGTCCCGAACAATGTGCCCGTGCTGATCGCCTCCTTGCGGAAGAAGAACAGATAGAAACCGAGCAGGATCAGCACGGGGCCGAGCCAGGTGGTCTTTTTACTCATCAAAGTCAATCGCTCCTTTATACTTGATTCATCTTGTCACAGCATACTACAAAAATGGTAAGCCATCTTCGGTCTCTGGGGAAGTAAAATCCTGGACCTAAGTCCAGTTCATCCCGGGTCCGACGCGCCCTTTGATATGATGTATAATGAAATAGTGATATTTTTAACACACTTAAAAAAGAGGAGCGTGTAAGAACCGGTGGACCTATGGACAACCTTTAGAAAAGCATCCCGGTTTCAGGTCATCCCGGTGATGCTGGTACCCGTGTTTTTGGGCGCGTTGGGGGCCTTTATGCGGAAAGGCGTGTTTCACCCGATGCTGTTTATATTGACGTTGATCGGTGCGGGGGCGGCCCATTTGTTCTCGAACATGATCAACGATTTATGGGATTACCGCAACGGAGCGGATGTGACAGCGAAAGAAACGCCGGAAGTCATTACGACCAACTCGGGCTTTCTGTCCGGCGGGCTCATGTCGGAAAGAACCTTTGCGGGGATTACCTGGCTTTTGCTCGGAGTCGCGGTGCTGTGCGGCGTTGTTCTCAGTGTTTACAGCGGCTGGCCCGTTCTGTTGTTTGGGGGGCTCGGCGGCCTGATCGCCTATTTCTATGTGGCTCCGCCGATCCGGTTCGGATACCGTGGAAAGGGGCTCAGCGAAGTCGCGATTCTGCTGTCCTTCGGCGTCCTTCCGGTCATGGGGGCCTATTATGTGCAGACGGGGGAGTTGTCGCTATCCGCGGCGCTGCTCTCGATGCCGGTCGGGTTGTTGACGACGCTGGTGCTGTTCAACCATCATTTCCTGCATTGGCAGGCGGACCGGCAGGCCGGCAAAAATACGCTCGTCGTCGTTTGGGGCGAACAGCGGGCGCTTCATTTTTCCAAGGCGCTGCTGTTTTTGGCCTACGGGTTTTTGATCCTCTGCGTCATCGGCGGAGTGGTGCCGGTTTATGCCTTGCTG
The DNA here is from genome assembly GCF_020179875.1 of Paenibacillus sp. alder61. Taxonomy (NCBI): domain Bacteria; kingdom Bacillati; phylum Bacillota; class Bacilli; order Caryophanales; family Paenibacillaceae; genus Paenibacillus; species Paenibacillus sp. alder61. Next base: position 47,280 of record NZ_JAIUDG010000008.1, on the reverse strand, counting down.
GCGCTCTTTACCGCCATTCCGTTGTACCGGGTTTACGGGCGGCTGAAGGAACATAACCCTTCCGCGGCTTACCTCCCGCTCATGGGCGCATCCCTGAAGGCCTCGATCCGCTGCGGTCTGATCATGATGGCGGCGCTGCTGGTGCAGGGGCTGATTCAACTGGGATAGGGGTTAGAGCTTTATCGTCATCTTCATCATCGTAAAAAGTCATTTTAAAAAGCGAGGCGAAGCAGAATGGAACAGCAAAAAGTGTTCGGCGATTTTCATACAATTCTGAATGAAGGACAAGTTTGGAAGATCGGCGGTTTTCCTCTGCCTGACGGATCCTTCTGGGAATACCGGGAACCGGAGGCTGTGGTCATTGTGCGTAACGGAATGCTGTATGTACGGGCGCCGCTGAGCCGGCAGCATCATCAGGTGCAGATTTTGGACAATGCGAAGCATATGTACTATTCCGTGGAGGAGGTCGTTGTGCCGGAGGCGGGGGAGGTCAGCTTCGAGCTGCAAATTCGTGCCCGGACCCAAAATACAGTCCCCGGCGATCTGTACGACGGCTATGTCTCGCTGAACCTGCTCGATTTTACGACGGGCGCCGCGCTCGACTTCTTCGCGGGCAACGATAAATATGCCAGCGTGTATGCGGTGCTTCCTTTTCCAGGCGTACAGGTGCCGGCCAGCGACAAAACCAAATATTTCTGCGTGTTCAAAGAGGATACGGACTTTAAAGCCCGGGAATTCAATACCTACAAAATCACCTATAACCGCGGCACGGATGAAGCCGTATTCTGCCTGAACGGGACGGAGATCCGCCGTGAGAGCGGGATTCCGATCAAGTTCAACCGCTTCACCATCGCGCTCGGCATCATGACCGAGAAGGATCTCACGCCCGAAGGCAGCGTTTCCGTGCACGGCCAAACGGTCATCGCCGAATGGTCGCCGGTCACGGTAACGATCAAGGAATAGGGAGCGGCAGGCATCCAAATCGCATTTAGCCCACGGCAATCAAGGTGCTTAGCACACTTTCCAAACTTTCCAACCCTTCCAACTCAAAAAGATGCAAATCTGCAGGAATTTTGACCGATTCACGAGCGAATGCTCAAAAAGATGCAAATCTGCAGGAATTTCTAGCGCTTTTAGAGAAACGAGCCGGTTTCTTCGAAAATTCCTGCAGAATTGCAGGGATTTTTAAATTTTTGTTCCAAAGCAGAAAAAAACATGCAGATATGCAGGAATTTTATGTTATCAAGGTTGCCTGTTGGGACATTAGCGGAAGGTTCTCCCGTTGATTGGTTAATTCAAGGACATTACAACCGCCGACCACCGCCTTCCCGTCGACTGACGGAATAAAAAAGCTCCCCCTTTCAAATGCTAGGATCAGGCTAAGCGACTGGCCTGCTTCAGCTACGACTGACTTCGGGAGGGCATGCACATGGCAAACAAAGGCGAGAAGTACAATCGGCGGGTGGGCAACGGCAGCAGCAACGCCCAGAACGCCACGACCGGTAATGGCGGAGAAGGAAGGTCCGGACGGCTCAGCCAGATCAAAAATCATTCCTCGACCGGGGGAAGTACGCCGGACGAATTTATTTCGGGACGGGACAGCTATGATCATACCTAAGGATTGACAAGAAGCCGCCTCCTCCGCATCACGCGGGGAAGACGGCTTTCCTGTTTTTGGGTAAAAGCGTTATTTTTGCGTGCCGTGCTGTTTGGTCGGCAGTTGGCCCGCCGGATTGCCTTTGCCGCGCTTGCGGTTACGGGCGTCTTTCTCCTGCTTGTCGTGGACCTTCTCCACGAATTCATGCAAGTTCTCCACGCTGGTGTTCCCCCTTCGCAAGGATCAAAATAAGTGCTCCCTGCGTTATAATGCCACAAACCAGCGGGTTTCATCCGTTAGCCTCGGTCAGGGTCCGGCGTTTGGCGTGCCCCGGCGCATCAGCGGCCGGAACCGCCGGGCGCAGCGCTCGACTCCGCGGCCGCGGCCGAGTCTTCGCCGTGCCAAAGGCGGCGGAAGCTGTCGCTCACGGCGAGCAGCTGCGAGGCCGTGCCCTCGGCTTCAATCGTGCCGTCCTTCAGCACGATGATATGGTCCGCGTGCGAGAGCGCGGCCTTGCGGTGCGACACGACGAGGCAGGTCGCCTCGCCTCGGTCGCGGAAGAGCCGCTCCCACAGCTGCCGTTCGGTTTCGACGTCGAGCGCGCTCGACAAGTCGTCGAACACGTACAGCTGTGCGTCGCGCACGAGCATCCGCGCGGCCGCGGTCCGCTGGACCTGGCCGCCGGAGAGCTTGACGCCGCGCGGCCCGACCATCGTGTCGAGGCCGTCCGCCAGCTGCGCCACGTCGTCTTCCATGACGGCGGCGTGAAGCGCCTGCGCCAGGCTGTCCCCGGTTTCGGGCAGCCCGAGCAGGATGTTGGCGCGCAGCTTATCGCTGTACAGGCGCGGAATCTGCGCCGTGTAGGCGCTCTGCGGCGGCACGAAGAAATCGGCCGGTGCCTCCACCGGACGGCCGTTCCAGCGGATCTCGCCGGACTCCGCCGGCAGGAGGCCGAGCAGCGCCCGCAGCAGCGTCGTTTTGCCGGAGCCGATCATGCCGGTGATCACGGTGAACGATCCGCGCTCAAGCCGCAGATCGATGGCTTCGATCCCCCGGCCCGTCTCCGGATAGCGGTAGGTGAGCCCGCGGACTTCCAGCACCCGTAAAGGCTCCGCCTGTGCCGGTGTCGCCGCATTGCCGTCTCCGGCGAACTGGCCGCCGCTGCCCTCGTGGGCCTCATCCTCGACAAGCCGCCGCTTCCCGATCCCGATATACGCCGGCAGGGTCAAGACCCGGGCGGAAGCCCCCTGAAGCATCGTTTTCATGCGGCCGAAGCTGATGGCCATCTGCTTGTAGAACGTCATAAAATTGCCGACGTTGGAAATTAATTGGGTAACGAAAGTCAGATAATACACGAACAGGGACAGATCCCCCACCGAGAACGTACCGCTGCGCATCTTGTAGCCGGCGAGCACCAAAATCAGGCCGGTGCCCAGGTTCACGGAATTCGTAAAGACGGAAGACAGCGCCTCGGTCATCAGCTTGTCTTTGACCATCGTCCGCCGCCGTTCGTCGCTCAGCGTTTCGAACCGGCGCACGATTCGCGCCTCGGCCCCGGCGACCTGGATCGCCTGGACGTTCGAGAACATCTCGCTGATCGAGCTCGTCACCTTGGCCGTGGCCGCGCGGCTGGCCGCCCGGTATTTCTGGATGCGCGCCGTCGCCACCTGCGCCGCCGTGACGACCAGAATCAACGGGACGAACACGAAGAACGTCATCTGCGCGTCGATGGAGATCAAAATATAGCTGGAGACGATGACGAAGCCGACCAGGCCGAGCGTATCGACGGACCAGCTCACCGCTTCTTCGGTCTGGTCGACGTCATCCCGGAAATTGCTGATCCCTTCTCCGGGTGAGAACGGGATCGCTTTGGCGCCGGGCTGTTGCAGCACGTGAGCCAGCATATTCCGGCGCAGCAGGGCGCTGATGCGGAAGCGGAAGCTGGCGTCGGTCCACATGCCCGCGGCGATCAGCGCCACGCGCGCCAGCGCGGCTCCCACGAGCAGGGCGGCGATTCCCCAAACGCCGTAAGGGAAATTGTAACTCCCTTCAAGATCATCGAAGAAAGCCTTCGTGATCAGGCCGGGAAGCAAGGGAGCCATATGAATGACGGTCCAGGCCAGCAGATTGGCCAGATAGTAAACCGGGCGATAGGCGAGCAGCCTCCAAAAAAAATGCCGCGTATTCATGCCAGCACCTCCTCAAGTCCGACGGCCAGCATCCGGCTGAACCGGGAATCGGGGTCGGCGGCCAATCGTTCGCGCGGGCCGTGTTCGATAATCCGCCCGCGTTCCAGGATCACGATCTCGTCGGCGCGCTGCACTGTCGCCAGCCGGTGGGCGATCATGATGCACGTCCGCTCTTCGAGCAGACGGCTGATCGCCGCCTCGATCCGGTGTTCGGTCAGCGGGTCGAGACGGGACGAAGCCTCGTCCAGAATGACAAGCCCCGGATCGCTGAGGAAGACCCTGGCGAAAGCGAGCAGTTGGGCCTCGCCCGCCGACAGGCTCCCTCCGCCGGAGGAGAGGACCGTGTCCAGGCCGTCCGGCAGCGAGCGGAACCACTCCTCAAGACCGATCTCCTTCAGCACGGCGAGAATGTCCTCATCTTGAATCCGTTCGTCGAACAGGGAAAGGTTGTCGCGGACGGTCCCCTCCATAATCTCGATGTTCTGCGTCACCATCGCGACCCCGCCGCGCAGCTCATGCAGCTTGCAGCGGCGGATATCGACGCCCGACAGCTCGATGGCTCCCTCCTGCGGATCGTAAAAGCGCAGAAGCAGCCGGGCGAGCGTCGACTTGCCGCTGCCGGTGCGCCCGAGCAAGCCGAGGGTCCGCCCCGGCTTGAGCGTGAAATCCAGTCCGTGCAGGGTAGGCTCCCCGTCTTCCTCGTAGGCGAAGGTCAAACGGTCGAAACGCACGGACAGCGGGCCGGCCGGCAGCGGAGCCCCCGGGCCGTCGGAAATCCGCGGCTTCGTGGCGAGCAGCTCGCGGACGCGGATCAGGCTGGCGTCGGCTTTTTGCAAATCCTCCAATTGGCTGCGGATTTTCTCGATCGGTTTGGCCAGCAGCTCCGTATAGTAGAACACCAGATAAATGGAACCGAGCGTCAGCTCGCCGCGTTTCCATAGCCAGGCGCAGACGACGAAAGCCGCCGCGTTCCCGAGCGCGAACACCACGATCGTGGTGCTCCACATCATGCCGAAGCCGAGGAACGCCCGGATCCGGACGGGAAGCATGCGCCGCGACAGCTCGTAGAAACGGTTCAGGACGTAGCCGGCGGCGCCGTTGGCCCGGGTATCCTCGGTGCCTTCCAGATGCTCGCCGATGAAGCCGTACAGCTCCGCGTTCTGAGCCCGCCATTTTTTCCAGACGGGGACGTTGATCTTGCGGATCCATTGCAGGACGAAGCCCGCTCCGATCACGAACAAGGTCATAACGACGCCGATCCAGATATTTTCCCGGAAGAGCAGGAGAAGAATGCCGAGCATGAGAATCAAGTTGCCGAGAAGATGAATGATAAAGCTGGAAAAAAAGTTGGCGAGCGAGTTTACGTCCCCGTCCACCCGTTCGATCAGCGTCCCCGACGTATGTTTCTTGTGAAAGGACATGTCGAGCGAGAGGCAATGCCGCACCAGATCGGCCCGCAGCAGATTGGTCGTTGTCCAGCCGAGGTTCTCGCTGTAATAGGCGGCCCAGACGGAGACGAGCTGCTGCACCAGCGAGAAGCCGATAAAGACCGCCGCCGCGTAATACAGCGCTTTCAGACTGCCTTCGCCTTGGGCCGTATCGATAAAATAGCGGATGATTTGCGGATTTACCAGCTGCAGGACGATGGACGCCGTAAGAAGTACGGCAAGGGCCCCAAGCAGCTTCCGCTGGGGAAAAACATACTTTTCGAGCATTTCCCGGTAATGGGCGAGGGAACGCCTCCTTCGCTTGCGGGTTCCGTCAAGTTTCTCGATCTGTTCCGACAAATCGTCCACTCCTTCCCAGTGTTGGTTCCTATGTATGGTTATACTGAAAGGCACTTTATAACATTTCCCGATATCTCCAATTTATTGTAATTCAAAACATATGTTCGCACAATAGATTCTATGACCTGCGTCCCCGGAACCGGATAAATTTTTTAATTTGAAAACGATTGACAGTCGGAAAAACAGGACGGTATAATTCAATCTAGCTAATTGATAATGAATATCATTATTAATAACGAGATCGTCTGTCTTGCCGGCAGGTTATCACTTTATCTTCCTCCAGGCCAGAGGAAGTCAAGTAAGGACGAATCCAACCATGAAAAGAATCCTGGCATCATTACTAATTCTATTATCTATCGCTTCTCTGTTTATCGGAGCTCAGCGCATTTCATTCGCCGAGCTGCTGCAATTCGGCGGCGAGGCCTGGGAGTTAATCTGGATCAGCCGGATTCCGCGGCTTGTCAGCATTCTGATCGCCGGTGCCAGCATGAGCATCGTCGGTTTGATCATGCAGCAGCTGACCCGGAATAAGTTTGTGTCGCCTACGACAGCCGGTACGCTGGATTCCGCCAGCTTCGGCATTATGGTATCGCTGCTGGTGTTCACATCGGCGGGGCCGCTTGTCAAGATCGCGGTAGCCTTTGTCTTTTCCTTGGCGGGAACGTTCATATTCATGAAGATCCTGGACCGGGTCCGATACAAGGATACGATTTTTATCCCGCTCGTCGGGTTGATGTTCGGCGGCATCGTCGAGTCGGCGACTACGTTTTTCGCGTATAAATACAATTTGATTCAAAGCATGTCCGCCTGGTTGAACGGGGACTTTTCCATGATTATGCAGGGTCGTTACGAAATGCTCTACATCAGTGTGCCGATGGTGATCGTGGCGTACGTCTTCGCCAACAAGTTTACGGTAGCCGGCATGGGTGAGGAGTTTTCCGTCAACCTGGGCCTGAATTACAGACAGGTCGTCAATGTGGGCCTGGTCTTGGCGGCGCTCGTCACCTCGGTCATCGTTCTGACGGTGGGCTCGATCCCTTTTCTCGGGCTGATCATCCCGAACCTGGTTACGATGTACCGGGGAGACAACCTGAAAGAGAATCTGCCGCATACGGCTTTGTTGGGCGCGGTGTTCGTGCTGGCCTGCGATATTTTGGGCCGGGTGATCATCTATCCGTATGAAGTCCCGATCGGCTTGACGGTTGGCGTGATCGGCAGCGGCATTTTCCTGTATTTGCTGATGAGGAGACGGACCTATGAGCAATAGAACAAAACTTTGGCTCCTTGCCGGCATCGCCGTGCTGCTGACGGTCGTGTTCATGACGATCGATGCGGGAGGGCACTGGGATTACATTCTCCCGAGGAGGGGAAAGAAGCTGATTGCCATCCTTCTCACCGGAACGGCGATCGCCTTTTCCACCGTGGTGTTTCAGACGATTACGAACAATCGTATTCTGACGCCCAGCATCATCGGTTTGGATTGGCTGTACATGCTGCTGCAAACCTTGATCGTCTTTCTGCTCGGCGGAGCGACCCTGACCCTGATGAACCAGAACCTCCGGTTTGTGGGGACCGTCGCGCTGATGGTGGTGTTCTCCCTGCTGCTGTACAGGTTGCTTTTTAAGAAAGAGGGCCGCAACATTTATCATCTGCTTTTGATCGGCCTGATCTTCGGCACTTTTTTCAACAGCGTTACGTCGTTTATGCAAAAACTGCTGGATCCCAACGAGTTCATGGTCGTTCAGGACAAAATGTTCGCGAGCTTCAATAATGTGAACTCCGATCTCCTGCTGCTGTCGGCGGTGGGAGTGGTCCTTACGGGGATTTACTTTGCGGGCTTCACCAAGTATCTGGATGTGCTCGCCCTCGGCCGGGATCATGCGGTGAACCTGGGCATCAGTTACGAATATGTCGTTAAACGCATGCTGATTGTGGTTACGGTGCTCATCTCGATCTCCACCGCATTGGTCGGGCCGATTACGTTTCTCGGTCTTCTGGTCGCGAATGTCGCATATCAGTTTCTGAACACCTTCCGCCATAAAACGTTGATCCTCGGCGCGTCCCTGATCAGCTACATCGCCCTCGCCGGCGGTCAGCTGCTGGTTGAACGAGTGTTTACTTTTTCCACTTCGCTCAGCGTAATCATCAACTTTATCGGCGGGGTGTACTTCATCTATCTGCTGCTAAAGGAGAATAAATCGTGGTAAAGGTCAGAGGAGTTTCCAAACAGTACGGCGGCAAAAAAGTGATCGATAACGTTTCGCTCGATATCGCCAAGGGCAAAATCACCTCTTTTATCGGGCCGAACGGAGCCGGCAAAAGCACGCTGATGTCGATGATCAGCCGGCTGATCGCCAAGGATGAGGGCGACATTCTGATCGAGGACCGGGAAATCGGGAAATGGAAGAGCAACGACCTGGCGAAGAAAATCTCGATTCTCAAGCAGTCCAACCATATCAACATCCGGCTGACGGTCAAGGATCTGGTCAACTTCGGGCGCTTCCCCTATTCGCAGGGCAGGCTGACGAAGGAGGATGAAGCCCATGTCCGGGAAGCGATCCGCTATATGGATCTCGAGCCGATGCAGCATAAATTCCTCGACGAGCTCAGCGGCGGGCAAAAGCAACGGGCTTTCATCGCCATGGTCATCGCCCAGGACACGGAGTACGTTCTGCTCGATGAGCCGCTGAACAATCTGGATATGAAACATTCGGTCCAGATCATGAAGGTGCTGCGCAGATTGGTCGATGAGCTTGGCAAAACGGTCGTGCTGGTCATTCACGACATCAATTTCGCCTCCTGCTATTCGGACTACATCGTGGCGTTGAAGGACGGCGCTGTCGTCAAGGAAGGCACCACGGAGGAAATTATGGACACCGCGGTCCTGCGCGAGGTTTATGACATGGAGATTCCGGTGCAGGACATTGGGGGCAACAAAATTTGCGTGTATTTTGCTTAAAAATAACTTTGGAAATATGGGGGTAATTCAGATGTATAAAGGAAAGAAAATAGCTTTGCTGCTCACTACGGTTCTGATGATTGCGGTTTTGGCGGCTTGCGGGTCCGGCAAGAACGGCGGCAATGCAGGCGAAGGCTCTTCGGGAGCCAATGGCGGTACGGCCAATACGGCGGGGCCGGCGGAAGCCGCCACCACGTCCGAAGCCGGTGAACTGACGATCAAACACAAACTGGGCGAAGCCAAGGTGAAGAAGAATCCCGGCAAGGTCGTGGTTTTTGACTACGGTGTGCTGGAAACGCTCGACAAGTTGGGCGTGGAAGTTGCCGCCGTGCCGCAGGCCAGCTTGCCGGCGCATCTGAAGAAATACGAAGACAGCAAATATACGAACGCGGGAACCCTGTTCGAGCCGGATTTCGAGAAGCTGAACGCGCTCGAACCGGACGTGATCTTTATCTCCGGTCGCTCCTCCGAGGCTTATGAAGAGTTAAACAAGATCGCGCCAACGATTTTTATGGGCGTCGATACGGCCAACTATATGGGCTCCTTCACGGAGAACGTCAAAACGCTCGGCGAGATCTTCGGCAAAGAAACCGAGGCGGAGCAGGAGCTTAAGGCGCTGGACGATTCGATCAAAGCGCTGCATGATTCGGCATCGGGCAGCGACAAGAAGGGCCTGATCATTCTGACGACGGGCGGCAAAGTCAGCGCCTATGGCCCCGGCTCACGCTTCGGCATCATTCATGACGTCTTCGGCGTTCCGGCGGTCGACGAGCATATCAAAGCGGATACGCACGGGGATTCGATCTCTTTTGAATACGTCGCCGAGAAGAACCCGGACTACTTGTTCGTCGTGGACCGCGACGCGGTCGTGACCGAGGAAGGCAAGCAGGCCGAACCCGCGGCCAAGCTGGTGGAGAACGACCTCGTGAAGAAGACGAACGCGTATAAAGACGGCCACATCGTTTATCTCGACGCCAACTACTGGTACTTGTCCGGCGGCGGCCTGCTGTCCGTTCCGGAAATGCTGAAGGAAGTGCAAGAGGGAATCAAGTAATTTAATTGGGGCAATAAGCGTAACCCGGACCTATTGGCGGTCCGGGTTTTTCGCTTGTTTTTGGCAGCGTTTGTGGTCGTAGCGGGCAGCCCGGTGGAAATAATAGCGGTTATTTTAACGTCCGGTTCACCTCTTCTTTGAAGCTCCGATTGGTCAGGTATTCCCGCAGGAACAGATCCAGCTTGTGGTTCAGCCAGAGCAGTTCCATCCCGTCGGGATCATGGATAAACACCGCAAGCTGTGTTTGATTCCCCGAGGCGTCCTCACAGTACAGCGCCTGGTTGAGGATCGTCAGGGTCGAACCGCCTTTGCCGCCCAATGCTTGAAACGGAGAGTCGGGGGATTGAGGACGCCCGAGCAGGTCAAGCATGATTTCGGCCGCTCGGGGAGACAGCAGGTCGCCGCGCTGGATGCTCCGCAGCAGATGCGCATACTCCCGGGCCGTCGCTCCGGGGAGTTTGGCGGACCAAATCCGTTGGGCGGCCAGCGGGGACCGTGTCCGGCTTAATCTCTGCAACCAGGCGGAATCCTGTGAGATCCGGACGAAAATGTCTTTTGCCAGATCCGCCATGTCCTCATACGAAAACCGCTTCATTACGTCCAAGACCTGACGGTGCGTCAGCTCCCGGGTCTCCATGAGATAGCTGTAGCTCAGCATGGATGAAGAAATCGGGTAGACCGGATCATGTTCTTTAAAACCGAGCAGACCGATCCGCCGATTGACCCGATCCAGTCCCAATTTTTCCAGCAAGTACTCGGTATTGGCGTTGGAACTGAAGCGGATCATGCCCCGGGCCACTTCAAGCAGCGGAACCGTGGCTTCGGCGGCCGAGATGTCCCCAAGGCTTTCCAGCCATTCGGGATGGGCGTTTCCGTCCGTCCCTGGGATATAAAACCGCTCCAGATTTCTTAAGTGGACCCTTTCCTCCGCTAAAATTCTTCCTTCCGCCGCTTGCTCGGCAAATTCGGCCGCAATGACGAGCTTGACCACACTGGCCAGCGGACGCTTGCGATCGGCCCCATAGGACACGGTTTCTTCCCCATTTTCAATAACGTGCATGGAGACACGCTCCGGATGATTGGCGATAAACTTCAGAACGTCCTGCTCCGTTTTTTGGGCATCTTTCTTCTTTAAATATTTGGCTAATCCCGCGAAAAGGAGCAAGGCCAGTATAACGATGGCAACTACGAGAACTAGAATGAACAATCGGAGACCTCCCGAATGATTAATTTTATTAATATACGCCTCGTCCCAACGAAAAGATTCAAAATTTAACTTCATCCATCCCTCATCTAACCTTCATGCAATAGTTCAATGAACATGTTAGAATCTATTTTAGAACTTAGATCAAGTCTAAATATAATAACGAGCATGAAAGGATGATATATATGAACAACAGGTTAACGACAAATCAGGGGGCCCCGGTCGGCGATAACCAAAATTCACGAACGGCGGGACAGCGCGGGCCGGCCTTGCTGGAAGATTACCATCTGCTGGAGAAGCTGGCGCATTTCGACCGGGAGCGGATTCCCGAGCGGGTCGTCCATGCGCGCGGCGCGGGAGCCCATGGGGTATTTGTGACGGAGCACAGCATGTCGCGGTTCACTAAGGCGCATTTTTTGCAGGAAGCCGGGCGGGAGACACCGGTATTCGTCCGGTTTTCCACGGTGATCCACGGCCAAGGCTCGCCGGAAACGGCGCGGGATCCGCGGGGATTTGCGGTGAAATTTTACACGGAGGAAGGGAACTACGATCTGGTCGGGAATCATCTCCCCGTATTCTTTATCCGCGATGCCATCAAGTTTCCGGATATGGTGCATTCCTTGAAGCCTGCGCCGGATACCAATATCCAGAATCCGGCCCGCTACTGGGATTTCATGACCCTGTCGCCGGAATCGACCCATATGATGACTTGGGTCTTCTCCGACAACGGGACCCCGGCGAACTATCGGCAAATGGACGGGTTCGGCGTTCACGCCTTCAAATGGATCAACGCCGAAGGGGATATCTGTTACGTCAAATATACCTGGAAATCGAAGCAGGGCGTAGTGAACCTGTCGGCGGACGAAGTGCGCGAAGTCCAGGGCGGCGATTTCAACCACGCGACCCGCGATCTGTACGATCGGATCGAAGAAGGGAATTTTCCGCAGTGGGAGCTGAACGTCCAATTGATGCCGGTGGAAGATCTGGATCAATGGGGATTTGATCCGCTCGATCCGACCAAGGTGTGGCCGGAATCCCATTACCCGCTTTTTCCGGTAGGGACGATGACGCTGAACCGCAATCCCGGCAACTTTTTCGCCGAAGTGGAGCAGTCGGCCTTCTCGCCGAGCGCTCTGGTGCCGGGGATTGAGCCGTCGGAGGATAAACTGCTGCAAGGGCGGCTGTTCTCCTATCCGGATACGCAGCGATACCGCCTGGGGGCGAATTACCTGCAAATTCCGGTGAACTGCCCGTACGCCCCGGTTCGCAATCATCAGCGGGACGGCTTGATGAATGTCATGCAGGATCCGTCGCCGGTCAATTACGAGCCGAACAGCTCGGAGGAGAGCCCGAAGGAGGATCCGCGCTACCGCGACAGCGTTGTTCCGGTTAGCGGACAGATCGGCCGTGAGCGGATCGCCAAAACCGACGACTTTACGCAGGCGGGTGAACTGTATCGCAGCTTTACGCCGGAAGAGCAGGCCCATTTGATCAGCAATCTCGTCAATGACCTGCGTCAAACGCCGGAACAAACGCAATTGCGGGCGATCTGCAACTTTTTCCGGGCTGACATTCAGTATGGGATGCGCGTAGCTCAAGGCCTGGGCGTCGACATCAGCGGGGTTATGCCGGGTGCGGGAGCGCGGGAGTAATCGACGGAAAACACCATAACTATGATAGACGGAGCCGATGGGTTCCGTTTTTTTATGCCTTATGTAATTGATTTCCTTATTTTGATTCGGGATAATTGGTTTTAATTGAGGTGCCCTAGAGGAGTAGGGGAAGGAGAAAAAATAAGGCACAAAATCACGTAGAAAGGGTTGAGAGAATGGTTGTCGCTAACGAACCTATCATCACCATGCGGGATTTAAGAATGCGATTCGGCGAGAAATTTGTGCTGAACGGGATCGATCTGGAGGTGCATCCCGGACAAATCATCGGATATATCGGGCCGAATGGCGCGGGGAAAAGCACGACGGTCAAAATTATGCTGGGACTGGTAGAAGGGTACACCGGCGAGGTGCGGATATTGGGAGCCCGCCCGCAGGACGGCGGCGTGGAATACAAAAAACGGATCGGTTACGTGCCGGAGACGGCGGAGATGTACGATACGTTGACGGCCAAGGAGTATTTAACGTTTATCGGCGAGCTTTACGGTCTTTCGGAAGATTCGGCCGAGCGGAAAGCCCGCCTTCTGATGGAGCAGTTCGGTTTAAAGGACGTGTTCAACGTTCGCATTGCCACATTTTCCAAGGGGATGAAGCAGAAGGTTTTGCTGATCTCCAGCCTTTTGCATAACCCGGATATTTTGTTTCTGGACGAGCCTCTCAGCGGGCTGGACGCGAACAGCGTGATGGTCGTGAAGGAAATCCTGGCGCGATTGGCGGCGCAGGGGAAGACGATTTTCTATTCCTCGCACATTATGGACGTCGTGGAAAAAATCAGCCACCGGATCATTCTGCTGGACGGCGGGCGGATCGTGGCCGACGGCAGTTTTGAGGAGTTGAAGGGTCAAGGCCGGGAAGGATCGCTGGAACAGGTCTTTAATCAGCTCACCGGATTTGACCGGCATCAGGAAATCGCGGATCAATTCGTGGCGATCGTGCAAGAGGTGTAGCCGATGAACGAGATGAGACTACTAAAATTTCTCGATGGGTTCCGCGGACTGTTCGAGAGGTTTGGCGTGGACTATCCGGTGATGCGCCGCATCCTTCAAATCAAGCTGACTATGGACGGACGCAGGGTGCCTACCATTATCGGGAAAGCCCGCAAGAAGGCGGACCGGGCCGGCCATAAACTCTATGACGGACAGGAAGCGGAGAAAAATCAATTCTTCAGCTCACTTTGGCTCTACCTCATCTTTGGGGCGCTAAGCTCGATGTTTGTGGCGTTGGGAGACAACTTTATTTTTCAGATGAGTCTGGTGTTCGGCATTCTTATGTTTATGGTCATGACTTCGCTGATTTCGGATTTCTCCTCCGTGCTTCTGGACATCAGGGACCGGCACATTCTGTTCAGTAAGCCGGTGACGCCCAGGACGATCGGGATGGCAAAAACGCTGCATATCTTCATCTACATGTTCTGCCTAACCGGAGCTTTAGGCGTCGTTCCGTTTGCCGTGGGCCTGTATCGCCATGGGGTTGTCTTCGCGCTGCTGTTTGTGGCTGAACTGATATGGATGGACTTGCTGATCGTGGTGTTTACGGCGCTGATGTACCTGGCCGTGTTGAAATTTTTTGACGGGGAGCGGCTCAAGGATCTGATCAATTATGTGCAGATCGGTCTGACCATCGGCCTGGCGCTGGGCTACCAACTGTTATTCCGCTTGTTTGAGTTTGTCGACCTGCAGGCGGCTATCCAGCCTAGATGGTGGCAGTTTTTGGTCCCCCCCGTCTGGTTCGGAGCCCCTTATGAAGTGCTGATCCATGGAGACAGCAACCGGGTGCTTCTGGTACTTTCCCTGCTGGCCCTGTTCGTGCCTGTGGCGGCGATTCTGGTTTACATTCGGGTGATGCCTTCCCTGGAAAAATATTTACAGAAGCTGGCCGATCCGGGCACCCGGAAAAAAGAGGGCGCGGGAAAAGCGGTGAAAACCATCTCCCGGCTGCTGTGCGCAAGTGCGAAGGAACAAGTATTTTTCCGCTTCGCTTGGACAATGATGGGAAACGAGCGGGAGTTTAAGCTGAAGGTGTACCCTTCCCTTGGTTTTTCGCTTATTTTTCCGTTGATTTTCCTGTTCGCTATGGGCGAAGGCCGAGGGTTTGCCGGTCTGCCGGGAACCTCGAAATACTTGTTTATTTACTTTTGCGCTTTGCTGGTCCCTTCGGTTCTGATCATGCTTCGCTACTCGGGAAGTTATAAGGCGGCCTGGGTTTATCGGGTGCTTCCTTTGGGAGAGGACGTGGTTCCGATCTATCGCGGGACGCTGATCGCGGCCATAGTACGATTGGTGTTGCCCGTTTATGTGCTGGAGGCGGCCTTGTTCACGGTGTTGTTCGGTTGGAGAATCCTCCCCGATCTGATCGTCGCCGGCTTGGCGATTCTGGTGTATTCGGTACTCTGTTTCGGATACTTGAGTAAGGCGCTGCCGTTCTCGGAACGATTCGAAACGGCGCAGCAGAGCGACGGACTTCGGACGATTCCGCTTATGCTGCTGCTCGGGGGAATGGCGCTCGTCCATTACGCGGCAACTCTGCTGAGCTTTGGCGTCTATATTTACGCCGCCTTGCTGCTGGCGGCTAATTGGGTGCTGTGGCAGCGGGGGTTCGCGGTCAAGACGCGCGGTTAGGCGCGGGGGGATGGCCGGAGCTGGCTCGGGGCATAGCACTAAGAGATTTAACAACAAACAAGTTCGGCGGCGGACAAGCCCAGCCCCTCCCTTTGCAGCGGGGCAGGTAAATAAGGGCTCTTTATGCACTGACGCTGCCTTAAACCTGACCATGGCGCTGCCGATCCGCAATCTCTCTTGCCGCCCGTTATAATAACGGCGTTTTGGGCCGTTATTTCGCCCCGATTCGCCTTTTTGGGAAAAATAGCGGCGAAAAAGGGCCTTATTTCACTGATACGGGTCCCAAAATCAGGTTTCGGCCTGTTTTTTCCTAAAATAAGGCCCCAAAAGACCGCTATTTCTCACCGAAGGGACAAATTCGACAAAATAATGCCCAAAAAGGCCCTTATCCACCCGCCCGGCTTTCCGGGCCGGAACTATCGACCCACTATCACCCCACTGGAGGATGAGAGAGACCTATGAGTCACGCAAACGATACGCAGCAAGCCTTGAGCCGGGAACTGGAAGGACCGCGAATCCGCCGCGAGAAAAAAACGGTGCAGCATATGATCGCCCTTTACTGCGGTAGGATGCACCGCTCTCAGGCGCAAATAGCGCATGCACCGCAAGCGGAGGAAGGCGTGCCGACGTCCGCCCCTGGACCAGCATCCGGACCAGCACCCGCACCCGGACCCACACCCGAACCTGCACCCGGACCTGCACACGCACCCAAACCAGGTCCTGGGTCCGCGACCCGACCCGCGCCCTTAGAGGCGGCGGATTCCGCACCCGGCCTCGAGGGAAAGCGATTATGCCGGGAATGCGAGGACTTGCTGACTTACGCGCTTAAGCGGTTGACGTACTGCCGTTTCGGCGAGAACAAAACGACCTGCGCCGCCTGTCCGGTTCACTGCTACGCGCCGGAGCCCAGGGAGGCTATCAGGAAGGTGATGCGTTATGCCGGACCCCGGATGCTGTGGACCCACCCCGTGCTGACAGTAAGGCATTTGATCGATGGAAGGACCCGCCATTAGCGCGGGTCTTTTTTGTCCGCTTATTCGCCCTGACACATATTTTTCACAGATAAGGTACATGTCGCAAAGCCGCGTCAAATCAAGGTTTTTCAAATTTGTTCACCATTGTGACATCTATCATGTGATTCTTGTCACAAAATTATTACTTTTACCCCGTGTATCTTCATAATTCCGTGATAGAATTCACATTAGTTAAGAATTATTAGAAAGAGGGAAGAAAAATATGGATCCGTTAATGCTTGCACGACTTCAATTCGCAGCGACAACCATTTTTCACTTCTTCTTCGTGCCTTTGTCCATCGGGCTTGTGCTGCTCGTGGCCATCATGGAGACGATGTACGTCGTCAAAGGCAAAGAGGAGTACAAGAAGATGGCGAAGTTCTGGGGAAAACTGTTCCTGATCAACTTTGCCGTCGGGGTGGTTACGGGGATTATTCAGGAATTCCAGTTCGGGATGAACTGGTCGGATTACTCCAGGTTCGTCGGCGATGTCTTCGGCGCCCCGCTGGCGGTCGAAGCCTTGTTCGCCTTCTTCATGGAGTCCACCTTTATCGGGCTATGGATCTTCGGCTGGGACCGATTGTCCAAGAAGGTTCATTTGCTCAGCATTTGGCTGGTGGCGCTCGGAACGACGGTTTCCGCGTTCTGGATTTTGGCGGCCAACTCCTTTATGCAAAGACCGGTTGGCTTTGAAATCAACAACGGCCGGGCCGAGATGAACGATTTCTTCGCGTTGATCTCGAACGGTCAGCTATGGGTGGAGTTCCCGCACACCGTATTGGGAGCTTTTGCAACCGGCGCGTTTATGATCACGGGGATCAGCGCCTATAAGCTGCTGCGCAAGCAGGATGTACAATTTTTCAAAAAATCGTTCACCATCGCCGTGATCGTCGGCCTGATCGCCTCTTTCTCGACGGCGCTGTTCGGCCATCAGCAGGCGCAATACCTGGTGAAAACCCAGCCGATGAAAATGGCGGCGTCCGAAGGGCTTTGGGGCAAGAGCGGAGATCCCGCGCCTTGGACCGTGTATGCCCATATTGATCCAGGCAGCGGGAGCAACACGTTTGAAATCAAAATTCCGTATCTGCTCAGCTTCTTGTCTTACAGCAAATTTTCCGGTGAAGTGAAAGGGATGCACGAGCTTCAAGCGGAGTACGAGCAAACCTATGGACCCGGCGACTATATCCCTCCGGTAAGAACGACGTTCTGGAGTTTCCGGATCATGATCGCCGCAGGCTGCCTGATGATCCTGTTGGGTATGTACGGCGCGTATCTGGCCTGGCGCAAAAAGCTGGATCAACCGAACACTTGGTTTTATCGCTTTATGCTGTGGGGCATCTCGCTTCCGTTCATCGCCAACACCGCGGGCTGGATTATGACGGAAATCGGGCGTCAGCCTTGGACGGTGTTCGGGTTGATGCAGACAAAAGACAGCGTCTCGCCTAGCGTCACTTCCGGGCAACTGCTGTTCTCCCTGATCGCGTACTGCGCGATTTATACCGCCTTGGCGATCGTTATGGTTTATCTGTTCGTGAAGACGATCAAGAAGGGTCCGAATGCCGAAAACACGAGCGACGATCATTCGTCCGATCCTTATGCGAAGGAGGGTTACCATGCTGTCTCTTAATGAACTTTGGTTTGTGCTAGTAGCCGTCCTGTTCATCGGTTTCTTCTTTCTCGAAGGATTCGATTTCGGGATCGGTATGAGTACGCGTTTCCTCGCCAAAAATGATATGGAACGCCGCGTATTGATCAACTCGATCGGTCCGTTCTGGGATGCCAACGAAGTGTGGCTGCTGACCGCGGGCGGCGCGATGTTCGCGGCTTTCCCGAACTGGTACGCCACGCTGTTCAGCGGATACTACACTCCGCTTGTCGTTCTGCTGCTTGCCCTGATCGCGCGCGGGGTGGCTTTTGAATTCCGGGGCAAAGTGGCCAACGGAAAATGGAAGGGTACCTGGGATGTCGCGATCTTTGCGGGCAGCCTCCTGCCGCCGTTCCTCCTTGGCGTCGTATTTTCAGGCTTGCTTAAAGGCCTGCCGATCGACGCGGATATGGAGATGAAAGCCGGATTGTTCGATATGGTCAATCTATATACATTGGTCGGCGGCGTGACCGTTGTCGTTCTGTGCCTGGTTCATGGTTTGATGTTCGCTTCGCTCCGTACGACGGGAAGTTTGAGAGAGCGTGCGCGCAAGCTGGCGCAAAAACTGCTGATTCCGCTGGCCGCCTTGTTCGTCATCTTCGCCGTCATGACCTACTTCCAAACGGACGTCTTTAAAGTCCGCGGGGGGATTTTGACTGCCATGGCCGTCGTCGGCGTCGTCTGCTTCCTGCTGGCGGGCATGTTCATGTCGAAGCAGCGGGACGGCTGGGCTTTCGGGATGACGGGGGCGCTGATCGCGCTGTCCATCTCCGGCGTGTTTGTCGGAATGTTCCCGCGCGTTATGATTAGCTCGATTAATGAGACGTTTTCGCTTACAATTAATAATGCGGCATCTGGTCCATATTCCTTGAAGGTGATGACCATCGTAGCGCTGACGCTGCTGCCGTTCGTATTGGGATATCAGATTTGGAGCTACTTTGTTTTCCATAAACGGGTTCATGAAAAGGAGCATCTGGAGTACTAATGGGTCGCGGACTAATGAAGTACGGGGGAATCAAGCCGGTCATGGCGATCATGGCCGGACTGACCCTGATTCAAAGCATCGCTATCATATTGCAGGCAACCTGGCTGGCGGAGGTCGTCTCCGCCCTGTTTGCCGGCGCCAAGCTGCAGGAACAAGCCGGCGGGGTCGGTTTGTTCCTGCTTGCGTTTTTGGTCCGGCAGGGATGTGGTTTGCTCATGCAAAAAACAGCTTACCGCTTTGCCGAGCAGACCGGCCGGTCGCTGCGCAGGCAGGTGCTGGCCAAGCTGTTTGAGCTGGGTCCGCGGTTTGCCGGACAGGAAGGAACGGGGAATCTGGTTACACTGGTGCTGGAGGGCGTGACGAAATTCCGGAACTACCTGGAGCTGTTCCTGCCGCGGATGCTCGCGACGGGAATAACGCCGGTATTGGTGCTGGCGTACGTCTTTACGCTCAATGCGACTTCGGCGATTATCCTGATGGTGACGATGCCGATCCTGATCGTGTTCATGATTTTGATCGGGCTGGCGGCACGGAAGCAGACGGAGCGCCAGTGGCAGACCTACCGGACCCTGTCCAATCATTTCGTCGATTCGCTGCGCGGCCTGGAGACGCTGAAGTTTCTGGGGCGGAGCAAAACGCATATCGATTCCATCGAGCGCGTCAGCGATTCCTACCGCTCCGCGACGATGCGGACGCTGCGCGTCGCGTTCCTGTCTTCGTTCGCGCTCGATTTCATCACGATGCTGTCCGTGGCCTCGGTGGCCGTCAGCCTGGGCCTGCCGCTAATCGAGGGGCGCATCGAATTGCTGCCTGCGCTGACCGTGCTGATCCTGGCGCCGGAGTATTTCCTGCCGGTGCGGATGGTCGGCGCCGACTACCATGCGACGCTGGACGGCAAAGAGGCGGGCGAAGCGATGGAGGCGATTATCGGAGCCGCCGGGGAAGAGGCGGCGAAGGCCTCGCCGGTGCCGGCCGGCGCCGATTTGACGTGGACCCCGCGGAGCACGTTGGCGCTACGGGGGATCGGGGTGCGCCACGAGGAAGAGGGAGATCCCTCCCTCGACGGGGTGAACTTGACGTTCAGCGGTATGGGCCGAATCGGCATTATCGGCGAGAGCGGGGCGGGCAAGTCGACGCTGATCGACGTGCTCGGCGGCTTCCTGCGGCCGACCTCGGGCAGCTTCGAGCTGAACGGCTGTGGGCTGGGCGATTTGAGCCCGGAACGGTGGCGGGAGCAAATCACCTATATCCCGCAAAAGCCTTACATTTTCAGCGGTACGCTGGCTGACAATATCCGCTTTAACAAGCCGGATGCCCGGCCGGACGATGTCCTGCGGGCCGCGGAAGCCGCCGGCCTCGGCGCCCTGGTGGCCAGCCTGCCGCGCGGGCTGGACGAGCCGATCGGCGGCGGCGGGCGTCCGCTCAGCGGCGGGCAGGAGCAGCGCGTGGCGCTGGCTCGGGCGCTGCTCAGCGAGCGGCCGGTGATTTTGCTCGATGAGCCGACCGCCCATCTCGATATCGAGACGGAGTATGAGCTGAAGGAAACGATGCTTCCGCTGTTCTCCGGCAAGCTTGTCATTCTGGCCACTCATCGCCTGCACTGGATGCGGGAGATGGACCGGATCATCGTCATGGAGCGGGGACAGGTGGCCGAAAGCGGTACCCATCAAGAGCTGATGGCCCGCCGGGGAGCCTACTATAAGCTGGCGACGCTGCAGCAGGAGGGGATGAACGCATGAAGCGGCGGGAAGACTGGATCATTCCTTATTTTAAAATGTACAGCGGCCGGTTCGCCCTGTATCTTCTTCTCGGCGTGTTGACGCTTTTGGCGGCGTCCATGCTGATGTTTACCTCCGGTTTTTTGATCTCCAAATCGGCGACGATGCCTTACAATATCCTGCTCGTTTACGTGCCGATCGTCGGCGTTCGCGCCTTCGGGATCGGCCGCGCCGTTCTTCACTATGTGGAGCGGCTGGTCGGGCATGACGCGGTCCTGCGGATCCTGTCCAAAATGCGGGTGCGCCTGTACCGGATTCTGGAACCGCAGGCGCTGTTCATCCGCTCCCGGTACCGGACCGGGGACATTCTCGGCGCGTTGGCCGACGATATCGAACAGCTGCAAAACGTATACATCCGCACCGTTTTCCCCAGCCTGATCGCATTGGTGCTGTACGCGACCGCGGTGATTGCGCTCGGCGTGTTCGATCTGTGGTTTGCGCTTCTGGTCGCCCTCTACATTTTAATCCTCGTCGCCGTTCTGCCTTATATCTCGCTGATGCTGACCCGGAGAGCCGACGCCGCACTCAAGCGGGAGCGAAACGGGCTGTATCAAAAGCTGACCGATGCGGTGATGGGGATCGGCGATTGGGTGATCAGCGGAAGAGCGGCCGACTTTCTGAACGACTACGAACGCGACGAGGAAGCCGTGCTTCGCAAGGAGCGGAAGCTGCGAGCCTGGGCGCGTTGGCGGGCCTTCATCGGCCAGCTTGTCGTCGGGCTGACGGTCGTATCGATGATTTACTGGTCCGGCGGCCAAGTGGCGGCCGGGCAGTTGAACCCGACGCTGATCGCCGCTTTTGTGCTGGTCGTTTTCCCGCTGGCGGATGCGTTCCTGCCGGTATCCGAGGCCGTCCAGCGCCTGCCGGAATACCGGGAATCGCTGAACCGGCTGGAGCGGATTTCGGGCGGCGGCGCTAGCGAAGAGGCCAACGCGGCGGATGCCGCGCCGACAGGCGGAACGGGGGGCGCTGCGGCGGCGGTTCCCTCTGCCGCCGAGCTTGAGACGGCGGCCCGGCGGGCGCACGTCAAGCTGGAGCGGGCCTCCTTCGCCTACGGCACGGAGGGGCCGCGCTCCGTGGACGGCGTGACGCTGGATCTCCCGCAGGGCAAGCGGGTCGCCGTTATCGGCCGCAGCGGAGCGGGCAAGTCGACGCTGCTGAAGCTGATTCAGGGGGCCCTGGTCCCGGCGGCCGGGGCCGTCACGATCAACGGGGTGCCGTCCGCCGCCTACGGGGACGGCATCCCCCGCATCATCTCCGTGCTGAACCAGAGCCCGCATTTGTTCGACACGACGGTGGCGAACAATATCCGGCTGGGTCGTCCGGACGCGGAGATGGAGGATATTCGCCGAGCCGCGGAGCGGGCGCAGCTCGGCGGACTGCTCGCCGGTCTCCCGCAGGGGCTGGAAACGCCGATGCGGGAGACCGGGCAGCGCTTCTCCGGCGGGGAGCGGCAGCGCGTCGCCTTGGCGCGCGTGCTGCTGCAGGACACGCCGGTGCTGATCCTGGACGAGCCGACGGTGGGGCTCGACCCGCGAACCGAACGTGAGCTGATGTCGACCATTTTCCGGTCGACGGCGGGCAAAACGCTCATCTGGGTCACGCACCATCTCGCTTTTGCGGAAGAGATGGATGAGATCCTTTTTATGGAGGAAGGCCGCGTGCTCATGCGGGGGACTCACGCCGAACTGATGGAGCGAGAGCCGCGGTACCGGAACCTGTATGAGCTGGATCGCCCTCAATGGTGAATTCGGAAGCCCAAAGGATATCGTCCTTTGGGCTTTTTCGATGGTATGCTGCTGCTGATGGGGGCTGTGCTATGCTGCCAATCTGATGCCGCTTAATGATGATGATGATTAACGGGAAAAACTCCCGGTAATTATGCCGAATCAGCTTCAGTTGAACAAATTAGCTGGAATTTCTCCCGCTAATTGTACCCCCGGGGGAGAATTGAACTCTTTCTGCCCAATTTAACTGGAGAAATTCCAGTTAAATCACGGAAACAGCGGTTTTGCCGGAAATTAGCGGGAGAAAATCCCGTTAATGTCCGGAAAAGCGGTAACTCCGCTTCCGGCGCAGCAACTCTTGCTCCCGGCGCAGCAACTCTTGCTTCCCGCGCAGTAACTCTTGCTCCCGGCGCAGCAACTCTTGCTTCCGGCGCAGCAACTCTTGCTTCCCGCGCGGTAACCCCGCTTCCGGCGCAGCAACTCTCGCTTCCCGCGAAGTAACTCCGCCCTCCGCGCAGCTATTCCCCCCCCCATATGGCTACTCCACCCAGTCTTTGGTCGCCGGAGGCTCTACCCGCCCTGTCGCTTGCCCCTGAGCGTGCGGTCCCATCTGGCTCTGCGCCGGGCTTTTCCTGGTGCGAATCCCGCGGGCTTCCGTTCCCGGCGGTTAACCTATATAATGGGGATTAAAACCTGAAAGACCTGACGTTCTTTGTTAGGGGAGGTGCGGACGTGGAACTGAGGCAAATCCAATATTTCATCGAGGTCGCGAAGCTGGAGCATGTTACCGAAGCGTCGTATGCGCTGCATGTTTCGCAGTCGGCGGTGAGCAGGCAAATTTTCAAGCTGGAGGCCGAGCTGGGGGTGGACCTGTTCATTCATGAAGGACGCAAGGTGAAGCTGACCCCGATCGGGCGGTTATTTCTCGGGCATATGGAGCACCTGATGAAGGTGATTGAAAACGCCCAGCAGGAAATCAGCGAATATTTGGACCCCGAGCGGGGGACGGTGCGGATCGGCTTTCCGAGCAGTATGGCGGCGCAGATGATTCCGAAGGCGGTTTCAGGCTTCCGGGAGCGGTATCCGGCGGTGCATTTTCAACTGCAGCACGGCTCTTACCGGGAGTTGGTCGATTGGGTGGCCAAAGGCGACCTGAATCTGGCGATCATGGGCCCCGTCCCGCAGCAGGAAGCGCAAATTAAAGGAACGGTGCTGTTTCAGGAGAAATTCGTCGCCCTGCTTCCGGCGGACCATCCGCTGGCGAAGAAAGAATCGCTCAATTTGAACGAACTGAAAGAGGACTTGTTCGTGCTGTTTCCCGAAGGCTTCGTGCTGCGCGACATCGTCGTGAAAGCCTGCGGCAATCTCGGCTTTCAGCCCAAGGTGGCGTTTGAGGGGGATGATCTGGACGCGATCAAAGGCCTTGTGTCGGCGGGACTGGGTCTCACCGTTCTACCGGAGATCGCGCTCAGCGAGCATATCGCCTCCAGCATTGTGATTTTACCGATCACGGAGCCGGAGGTCACCCGGGACGTAGGGGTGATCGTACCGGCTACCCGGGAGCTGCCGCCGACGGAGAAGCTTTTTTATGATTATTTACAAGAGATCGCGCCCCGATTCGATTTTAAATATTAACCGTGCCGAATACGATTCCTAGAATCGGACAAACTATGATAAAAATCTCAGATTATAGTCATTAAGTTAAAACTTAATGACTATTTTTGTTGAAAGTATGTTACAATCTATTACGGGTTGTTTACTGATTAAATGTTCAATTTTTCACTAACTCTAGCGAGTTCGGTGAGGGAATTGGGACCCTTCTAACCCAAAATTCAAGCACTGTGGCTTAATGTAAAGGAGAATTGGTATGTCGGAAGCGAACACGGAAACAAAATCTGCACAAGAAACGACGATCACGTCCAGCGACAATGCGCAACGCGATATCGTTGATCAACTGCTCAAGCCTGAGGTTCAGGAATCCTTGACAGTCCTGGTTCAACAGCTGCCGAAATTGACCGAGCTGGTGAATATTCTGACGAAGTCTTATGATTTTGCCAAAACCGTTGCGACGGATGAAACTTTAAAGAGCGACACGGTGGGCGCTATTTCCGAAATCGCCGGTCCTGTTGTAGGGACGGTTAAAAATATCGCAGCTACCGTGATTGAAGCCAAAGACCGTGCTGACGCAAGTCAAGAAGTTATCGGTCTGTTCGGGCTGCTCAAAATGCTCAAGGACCCGGAAGCGCAAAAGCTGTTCCGTTTCGTGAACGCTTATCTTCAAGTCGCGGGCGAAAAGAGCAGACAACAACAAAAATAGACGCGCTATCTTTAAGGTGTTACCATCTCAATTTGTCAGAACGGAGGACGGAGAATTACTATGTCTAAACATATTGTCATCCTGGGCGCCGGCTACGGCGGCGTACTGAGCGCTTTGAATATCCGGAAATACATGACCAAAGAACAAGCACGGGTTACGGTTGTTAACCAATATCCGACACATCAGATTATTACCGAGCTGCATCGCCTGGCCGCGGGGAGTATTGCGGAACGCGCGGTGGCGCTGCCTCTCGAGAAACTGTTCAAGGGCAAAGACATCGACCTTCGTATCGCCAAAGTCGACAGCTTCTCGGTCGACAACAAGCAAGTTAAATTGCACGACGGCACGGTTTTGACTTATGATGCATTGGTTGTAGGGCTTGGCAGCATCACGGCTTACTTCGGGATTCCGGGGCTGGAGCAGTACAGCATGGTGCTGAAATCGGCCGATGACGCCAACCGCATCCACCGTCATATCGAAGAGAAACTGGCGGAATACGCGAAATCGAAAAATCCGGCGGACGCTACGATCTTGATCGGCGGCGGCGGTTTGACCGGGGTCGAACTGGTGGGCGAGATCGCCGACAAGCTGCCTGAGCTGAGCAAGAAATACGGCATCAAACAAGAAGAAGTTCAATTGATGCTGGTCGAAGCCGGCCCTAAAATTTTGCCGGTACTGCCGGACAACTTGATCGAACGCGCAACGACAAGCCTGGAGAAGCGCGGCGTCAAATTCCTGACCGGGCTGCCTGTAACGAAAGTGGAAGGCAACACGATCGATCTGCAGGACGGGCAAAAAATCGTGGCGAACACGTTCGTATGGACAGGCGGTGTGCAAGGAAATCCGCTGGTCGGCGAATCGGGCCTCGAGGTCAACCGCGGCCGCGCGACGGTCAACGAATTCCTGCAATCCACATCGCATAAAGACGTATTCGTCGCCGGCGACAGTGCCGTATACTTCGGCGCGGACGGTCGTCCGTACCCGCCAACGGCGCAAATCGCTTGGCAAATGGGCGAGCTGATCGGCTACAACCTGTACGCTAACCTGACTGGCGGACATATGGAAACGTTCAGCCCGGTGAACTCGGGTACGCTGGCAAGCTTGGGCCGCAAGGATGCGGTGGCGACGATCGGCGCAAGCAACACGCAACTGCGCGGATTGCCGGCCACGCTGATGAAGGAAGCGAGCAACATCCGCTACCTGTCCCACATCAAAGCGCTGGACGCTTTGGCATACTGATCTCACTTGAATCGAAAGAACCTCCCCTCATTGATCGAGGGAAGGTTCTTTTTTATAAAAAAATGCCCGCCGGCCTCATTGGCCGACAGACATCTGTATTAGATAATGCGATTAGATAACGCCGTGGGCTACCATCGTGTCGGCGACCTTCAGGAAGCCGGCGATGTTGGAGCCAACCACCAGGTTGCCCGGATGGCCGTATTCTTCAGCCGCATTCACGCTGTTTCTGTAAATGTTCTTCATGATGTCCTTCAGTTTGGCGTCCACTTCCTCAAAGGACCAGGCAAGTCTGGCGCTGTTCTGTGCCATTTCCAGAGCGGAAACGGCAACCCCGCCGGCATTGGCCGCTTTGGCCGGTCCGAAGTACACGTCATTGCTGAGGTAAACTTCGATCGCTTCCAGGGTGGAAGGCATATTGGCTCCTTCAGCAACAAATTTTACGCCGTTGGCCACCAATGTTTTGGCCGCCTCTTCGTTTATTTCGTTTTGCGTTGCGCAAGGCAGCGCGATGTCGCAAGGAATGTTCCAAATATTTTCGCAGCCTTCATGATATTCGGCCGACGGATGTTCGTTCACGTATTCCTTGATCCGTTTTCTTTCCACTTCTTTCAGCCGCTTCACGGTATCAAGGTTGATGCCGTTCTTGTCGTATACGTATCCGTTCGAATCGCTGCAGGCCACGACTTTGGCGCCGAGCTGCTGCGCTTTCTCAATCGCATAAATCGACACATTGCCGGAACCGGAAACGACGACCGTTTTGCCGGCGAAGCTTTCGCCTTTGGTTTTCAGCATCTCGTCCGTGAAGTAAACGAGGCCGTAACCGGTCGCTTCGGTACGCGTCAAGCTTCCGCCGTAAGTCAGGCCTTTGCCCGTGAGGACACCCGCTTCGTTACCGCCGCGGAGGCGTTTGTACTGCCCGAACATAAAGCCGATTTCACGGGCGCCTACACCGATATCGCCCGCCGGTACGTCAACGTCAGGACCGATGTATTTGGACAGTTCCGTCATAAAGCTTTGCGTGAATTTCATAACCTCGTTGTCCGATTTACCCTTCGGATCGAAGTCCGAACCGCCTTTACCGCCGCCGATCGGCTGACCGGTCAAGGAGTTCTTGAAAATTTGCTCGAAGCCGAGGAATTTGATGATGCTCGCATTTACGGAAGGGTGGAAGCGAAGTCCGCCTTTGTACGGGCCGATGGCGCTGTTGAACTGTACCCGGAAACCGCGGTTGACTTGCACGTTCCCTTGATCGTCAACCCAAGGTACGCGGAAGGTAATAAGTCTTTCGGGCTCGACGATTCTTTCCAGGATCGCATGGTTCTTGTACTTGGGGTTCTTCGCAAAAACCGGCACAAGGGAGTCAAGAATTTCCTTAACGGCCTGGTGAAATTCGCTTTCTCCCGGGTTGCGCTTCTTGACGGTTTCATACACTTCATTCACATAGGACTGGGCCGCTTGAAGTTCAGGGCTCGATTGTGTTGTAATAGCCAATCTTTTCTCCACCTTTCGTTTTGTCACCTATCATTTGTTCCAATTTTCACGATTTTTCTAACTCCTATTGTAATATCCATGTAAGATATAAACAAAACTTTATTTAGATGAAGTTGATGACCATTTGAGATGAACTTTACAGCCTATGTTAGATTTTCCTGGAAATTGGAACCGGACCTACGGACTTAGGCGCTTTCCCTCCACCCGTTATTTTCTCGCGTCCGTCCCTCCATAATACTGCACATTGTCACCATAAGCCCCAATCAAAACCAGCTTTGACATGGTAAAAATGGAAATAGAAAACCGGCCCATGCGGGCCGGTGTGGATGATCTTTCTATTAACGGGGAAACGCGACTTATATGTTGTTCCAGTGGGTGATTTGCCCGATCGGCAAGCGAACGGTGCTATGTGCCGGTTTGGCGGCTTTCCCCACGGCGATCAGCAAAATGGGCTTCAGCGTTTCTGGCAGGTTGAAGGCTTCCGCAAATTTAACGGCATCATAACCGCCCATAGGAACGGTATCATAACCCTTTGCCTTCGCAATAAGCATGAATTGCATCGAAATGAGACCCGCGTCAAGCACGTTCACCTGGTGCAGCAGTTCGGGCTTCAGTCCGCCGTACATGCTTTGGAGCCGTTCCACAAAGGAATTTTTCGTCGTTTCGTCCATGTATCCGGCTTCGACCGCTTTGGAATAAATCGCATCCGCCTGTTCATAGGACTTTAAATCGCCAAGCACGGCAACGACGGCCGCGGCATCGACCACTTGCTGCTGGTTGTTGGCGATGGGCAGCAGCTTTTCCTTCAAGCTCGGGTCGTCGATGACGAGGAAACGCCATGGCTGCAGGTTGGAAGAAGAAGGGGCGGAAGAAGCGAGCTCCAGCATTTCCGTCATTTCTTCTCTGGAGATCTCTACGCTGGGATCATAAGCTCGAACCGAATGCCGTTCTTTTAATACCGTATAAAAATCATTCAAATTCACGTTCTCTGTTATACTCATCTCTCTCCGAATCCTCCTTATATTTACATCTTAATTTTTAGGTAAATTTAGTATACGGGTTAACTGTTAACTTTTCAAGTACAGTTTTGAGGAAAGCGAATAAAGTTTTGGAATGGTTTCGCTTGTGCTTCTTTCATGGAAGCGCTACGCTTAAAGAAACCATATGCCGAGGGCAAAGGAGGCTGCAGCAAGTGGATTTAAATATCGGAATCATTGGGACAGGCTGGTTCAGCAAAGTGCATGGAGACATCTTGGCCGGGATGGACCGGGTCCGGGTCGCCGCCGTATTGGGGACCAGCGAGGCGAAGGCGGAAGCGATGGCAGTCCGTTACCCGGGGGCGCGCGGGTATGCCGGCTTGACGGAAATGCTGGACCGGGAAAAACTTGACGCGGTCTATATCTGTGTCCCGCCCATGGCGCATGGGGAAATTGAATCTGTACTGATCGAGCGGGGGATCCCCTTTTTGGTGGAGAAGCCGATCGGTACGAATATGGATATTCCCACGGAAATTTCCGGCAAGCTGCAAAGCAAACCGCTGGTCCATGCGGTAGGCTATCATTTTCGTTATAAAGCGACGATTCAGATGATGAAGGAACGCATGGCCGGCCAGACGCTCGCGATGGCCTTGGGAACCTGGATGGGAGATATGCCGCAAGTTTCCTGGTGGAGAAGACAAGAGGGCTCCGGCGGACAGTTTATCGAGCAAACGACCCATATCGTCGATCTGCTGCGTTATCTGGCCGGTGAAGTCGAAGAAGTGTACGCCTCCTATGCGAACCGCATCGTGCATACTCAGTTCGAGCAGGTGGGCGTTCCCGATGTAGGCACCGTTACTTTGAAACTGCGCAGCGGGGCTATCGCGAACATTTCCAACACCTGTGCGCTGCCGGGCGGCGTGGGCGAAGTCGGCCTGAAACTGTACACCGGGTCGGGGATGCTGCACTGGAATCCCGATCGCCTGGACATCGTCGGAACGGAAGAAAGCACCTCTTACAAGCTCGGAGACAATCCGTATCTTAAAGAGAATGAGGCCTTTATTCACGCCTTACGCACCGGGGATACCTCGGGGATTCTATCCGACTACGCCGACGCCTTGAAGACCCAGCGCGTCACATGCGCGGCTCTGGAATCGGCTTCGACCGGTAAACCGGTCAAGATTGAAAATTAATAAATAGAAGGGGCGATACCGTTGCACTCAGGTGCTCGCGGTATCGCCCCTATCTTTTTAGAAAGACAAATCGTAATTAAGGAAGTACGGACCGTCCGTTTCCGTTTCGGTCACATGGCCGCCCAGCAGTTCGGTGATTTGCTTCACCGGTCCGACCAACCGCTCCTTAACGATAACCGCCGGTGACTTCAGCTCAACAGCTTGTCCATTCAGACTGGCGATGGGATCTCCCACGCTGAACACAAGCTTGTTCCCTCCCTTGATAAGGGTCGCTTCTTTGGTACCGGTGTCGTAATCGAACTCCGCTCCGATCCCCTCGGCAAAATCTTTCAACGGAACCCGCACCTGGTCTTTGGAAGTCGTCGGGACTTGGCCGAAGGTGGCCGGCTGCCCGTTCACCGTGATCGTCAGCGAGAAAATCGGTCCGTTCTCATTGATGACCAAAGTGCTTACCTGCCGCTCCAAGTCCTGATTAAACCGCTCCAGATTGGAGGCGGTCACTTTATGCGTCCCCCCGACAATTTCATCGACGATCCGCTGATTGATCGATCCCGAGTGGTGAGACAGGTCCTTGTACTTCGTAAGGTCGTAAGTTATGGAGCTGTCGCTTTGGAAATCATGGATGCTGACATTGTCAAATGCGCTTAACTGCTCGTACATATAGACTTTCATTTCCTGCTGATTCGCGAAACGCTGCGGGTTCAGACTGTACCAAACCTGCTGGCGGATGACGGAGTACGGCGGATAATAGAAAATAAATTCGATTTCGGGATGCGCCTTTACCAAACTGAGAATGTTCTCATGAAATCTCTCCTTGACGAGGTCGAGCGAAGGCTCGCTAGTGCCGGAGGTCTGTTCGGCAAGCCAAGCTTCCTTCCATTTGGCCATAACCTTTTTGGCTCCGTAGGAAGACATGTAGCTCCAGTTGTTGAGCGTCTCCAAATTACGGTACTGCGGCTTCTGGTCTTTGGGCAGGAACAAGGCGCCGAAGGCATGTCTTACGTTCGAAATGTTAAAAATGTATTTATAATCGTTCAGCACATTGTCATCATACAGATAGAACGGAAAGGACGCTTCGTCCCTTACGGAATTTTCGCGGAGGGAGAAGTAGTCCAGCCCCCAGAGGATTTTTTTGACCTGTCCCGTCCCTACGGCCAAGTCGGCCATCATCCGCTGCTCTTTGGCGGTCGATCCTTCCGTGGAGAGCTTGAGCACGTCCCCGCCCAGTTTTTTGCCAACCTCGGTGGGGAGAAAATTTTCGGTCATGGAACTGCCGATGATAATCATATTATAATCGTAATTTTTGGCCAGGCCCGGGTTCTGATAGCGCTGCTCCCGCGAAAAGAGAGGCGGGTAAGAAGCCTTCCGATAGAATTGCAGAGGATCCACGGCAAAGACAAACGTTCCGACAATGGCCCCAAACAGCAGCACAAAGGCCAGAAACGTACCAATAAAACGCAAGTTCTTCAAGAGGTGATCTCCCTTTCTGAATCACAGAGAATTTATACGTCCCGACGGCATTAAAAAGTGAAGTACAAGAATTCGCTGACCTGGTTAAAGTAGAGCACCGAAAAAACGAACAGAAACGCGATGAACGCGGCATATCGGACGTTGGGCCGGAATTTCATCTTCATCTCCATCGAATTACGGGCGAACACGGCAACCAGTATGGCGGCGCCGACCAGGGCGACTTGTCCCAGCAGCGTCGTGGACACGCCGATGTGGCCGAAATTGAACATTCCCCGCAGCACTTTGAGCGCATCGTCCCAATCCTTGGCGCGGAAGAACACCCAGCTGAAGTTGATAAACATGAAGGTAATAAACCAGGCGACCCAGTGCGGGAGGACGATGCCGGTTTTTTTCCACAGCCGCTGAATCACCTGAGCGATCCCGTGCAAAAGCCCCCATGCGATGAAGGTCCAGCCGGCTCCATGCCAAATCCCGCCGATGACGAAGGTGGCCACCAGATTGAAATAGGTACGGAAATGCCCTTTGCGGTTACCGCCCAGGGGGATGTAAATATAGTCTCTAAGAAAACGGCTCAGGGTCATATGCCAGCGGCGCCAGAAGTCCTGGATGCTGACGGCCTTGTACGGCGAATTAAAGTTGATCGGCAGCTTGATATTAAAGAGCAGCGCTATCCCGATCGCCATGTCGGAATAACCGCTGAAGTCGAAGTAGAGCTGCATCGTGTAGGCCAGCGAAGTCGTCCAGCCTTCCACCAGACTCAGGTTCGTCGATACGTCAAAGCCCTGCGTGGCGATCGGCGCCAGCGTGTCGGCAATCACCACTTTTTTGAACAGACCGATACAGAAGATGAACAACCCCCGGGCGACATTGCCGGGAATAATCACTTTGCTGCGGGCGCGGTCGAACTGAGGCATCATCTCTTTATGATGCAGAATAGGTCCGGCGATCAGATGCGGATAAAAGGTGACGAACAGAACATAGTTAACGATGCTGTATTCTTTGGCCGTTCCCCGATAAGCATCGACCAAGTAGGCGATTTGCGTAAAGGTAAAGAAGCTGATGCCAAGCGGCAGTGCGAGCCGGAGCAAATCGATCTGCGCGGAAAACAGCGAGTTTACGTTACTGATCAGGAAGTCGGCATACTTATAGTAGCCCAGGAAAAGAACGTCCCCGACGATCGCCAACGTAAGCAGCAGCTTGCGCGTTCGTAATTGCCGGGCGTGGCTGATGCTCCGCCCCATGATGTAGTTAAAAGCGATCGAAGCGAGAATCAAAGGCAGCGACTTGATACTCCACCAGGAATAGAAGAAGAGAGAAGCAGCCGCGAGCCAGACTTTCCCCGCAATAGGCGGACAAAAACGGTTCATTAAGAAGTAGACGACAAAGGTAATGGGCCAAAAGGCGAATAAAAATTCGTAAGAGTTAAAAAGCAAACCTTAGCACACCTCTTTACTGGAATAAAAGTCACACCCAAATAATATGATCATACCCTAGTTGGCCCGATTCGACAATGTACGGGGCTTCCACGGGAGCGATACATATAATTAGACAAAAAAAGTCCGCAAAAAGTTCCCTTTTTCTTTAAAAAAAGTGCGAACTTTGTGAAGGAAAGCGAACATTAAGATTGCATGATAGTCCCATAAACGCAGGAGTCTATTAAATCATGAAAATATGCAAATATATCAGTCAACTCGTCCATTCCTAATCTAGCAGCCCTTCATAGAATGTAGTAATTCCAGGAAGGAGTTGAAGAAAGAATGGCAGAGCTTTTGGATCATGTCGTTAACGTGCCCACCCCGATTACGAACGGTGCCGCCATCAACGTGCCGCAGACGCCGGCGGGGCAAGGGATTGCCCTAGTGAGAGTCACCATCCCCGCAAACCGCCCGGCGAACAAGGTACAGTTGGACGCTACAGTAGGGTTGCAGGGAATCACGGGAATTCCGAGAGTGCTTTTCCGCATTTTCCGGGATGGCCACGAGATTTATTATGCGGTTCAAGCGGTTGAAACCGACTTTGAAAATGTGAACCTCACCTCCCTGATTGCCGCTGACGTGAATGTAGCCCCGGGGGTTCATGACTATGTGCTGTCCGTGGAAAACCTGGCGGCGGGAACTCAAGCCAGAGTCATCGGCCCGATCGTCTTTACCGCTTTGGCTACAGCTTAATCGAACAACCGGATCGCGAAGGACCGCTATCGCAGGGCCGCGCTTTTAAGCGCGGTCCCTGCGTTTTTTTGTATTCCTTGACGGGTACATATCGCAAGCTTATCTCGAACGGGAAAGATGCAGTTCTGCCGGTGCCCTTCGCCGAAATGGCTAGCCGCACTGTAATAGCGGCATTTATAGGCGCTATTGTGGCGGATTCCAGCTCTCAAGGGATAATAGCGGTAAAAAAAGCACTGGCGTTGCATTAACCCGAAGGGTCTAAAGCCGTAACCGCCTCTCTTAGAAGCCGGGTGGGTGGATAAGGGCTTTTTGAGGCGTGATTTTGTCGAATTCGTCCCTTCGCTGAGAAATAGAGGTCCTTTGGGGCTTTATTTTAGGGAAAAGCGCACTGGCGTTGCATTAAACCTGACATGGTGCTGCCGACTCCGCAATCTCACTTGCCGCCCGTTATAATAGCAGCCCGAATCGCCGCTATTATAGCGGACGGATCATAACCACCCGTCAAACGGGTGGTTTGTCTAAGGCTATAAGCCTTTATTAGCGGCTCGCGTCTAAAGGCGCTTGCTTTCGCTGCGTTCAAGCTACTATGCCGTTGCGGCTTTTGACTACCCCGGAAGGGTGCGATTATTACTAAACCCCTAATACCTCGTCAAACAACCTTGATAACATAAAATTCCTGCATATCTGCATGTTTTTTTCCTGTTTGGACTCAAAATTTCAAAATCCCTGCAAATCTGCAGGAATTTTCGACGAAACCGGATCGTTTCACTAAATTCGCTGGAAATTCCTGCAGATTTGCATCTTTTTCGTCTTCCCCCGCGGGGATCGGCCTAAATACCTGCAGATTTGCATCTTTTTGGAGTTGGAAGCTGAAAGCACACTAGGCTTTTTTGCTACAAGCATCACTACACCACCCGCACAGACAGGTGGTTTTTGTTTCGCACGCTTCGCGAGCTCAACTGGCTAAAGCCCAAAATAAAAATCGACCCCGCCGAAAGGCAGGGTCCATAAGAGAAATCTATATGTGAACATTAGGAGGAAACCGGGGTTAGGGTTGACCGTACTTAACGAATCAGTACGGAAATCAGGATCGGGGCTACGCCCAGCGTGAACAGGGCGGCCAAAATCATCGAGATGCTGGAGATCGTGCCCGTGAGCGAACTGAGCTCAAACGCCTTGGATGTACCGGTTCCGTGGGCGCTGGTGCCGAAGAGGACGCCGCGGGCAACCTCGCCTTCGATGCGGAACATTTTGACGACCAGCGGTCCCAGCATAGCCCCCAGCAGGCCGGTGATAATCACGAAGACGGCCGTAATGTTCGGGACGCCTCCGATGACCTGGGACACGTTCATGGCGATCGGGGTTGTGACCGAGCGGGGAACGAGGCTGCTGATCAACCGGTTGTCGAGATGCATCCACTCCGCCAGGATCACCGAGGTGCACATGGCGACGACGGAGCCGGTCAGCACGCTGACGAGAATCTCGACGGCGTGTTTTTTCAGGACATTATAGTATTTGTAAAGGGGAACGGCGAATGCGATCGTCGCCGGCTGCAGCATGGCGCTGAGCCATTTCCCCCCGGAGTGATAGGTTTCGTAAGGAACGTCGATCCAGAGCAGACCGATCACCAGCACGAGCGGCGTAATCAACAAGGGGGACAAATAAACCCGCGGCCGTATGCGGTAAATTTGCTTGGATACGACATAGACGGCGAGGGTGACGAACAGGCAAATCCAGCCTTGAATCATGACGGTTTATGCTCCTTTCTTTTGGCGATGCGCGAGGCGATCAGCCCCGAGCTGACCATAACGGTCAACGTGCTGAGAATGACGACGGTCAGAATCCGGACCCCGTCGTGTTCCAGCAGCGGAATGTATTTCATCACGCCGACCGCGGCCGGAATGAAGAACAGCAGCAATTCAGCAAGCAGCCAATTGGCCCCTTGCTCGATCCAGGCCAGTTTGATGACGCCCGTCTTCAATAAAGCAAACAAAATAACGATGCCCAGTATGGAGCCCGGAATCGGCAAATGAAGCGCCTGCGCAAGGAAGTTCATGCCCAGAGAGAACAGAATGAGAACGGCGATTTGCAGCACAATGCGGCCGATCATTTTTAGATTTCCCACGCTGTGTGGCTCCTTTCTTGTTGTAAAGTTGGTAATGAAATATTACATCAATTGCTTTCATGAGTAAAATGAATATACTGAATGGATGAGATTCCATATGGTTATGGAAAAAGCGGGGAAAAGGAGCTGGTTAACGGTGGATGTACGGCAAATGCAGTGCCTGATTGAGGTGGCCCGGCTCAAGAGCTTCACAAAAGCGGCCGACGCCCTTTATATTACGCAGCCTTCGATCAGCAAAACGATCAAAGGAATGGAGGAGGAGCTCGGGGTGGTCCTGTTTGACCGGGTCGGAAAAAGGGTCGAACTGACCGATGCGGGGCAGCTGATCGTGGCCCAGGCCCAGCAAATCGTCGCTTCTTTTCAAAACTTGACGGCCGAACTGGACGATCTGCGCAATCTGAAAAGAGGCCATATCCGGATCGGCCTTCCGCCGATGGTTGGCTCGAGTTTTTTTCCGCGGGTCATCGGCCAGTTTCATCAGCGCTACCCGGAGATTACGATCCAATTGTTTGAGGACGGGGCGAAAAAGGTCGAGTCCGATGTGGCGGACGGGCTGTTGGAGGTCGGCGTGGTTGTGCTCCCCACGGTACAAGAGGGGCTGAGCAGCTTCCCTTTTGTGGAAGAGAAACTGAAGCTCGTCGTGCCGACGGATCATCCTCTGGCCGACAGGAAGCGCGTTGAATTGCACGAACTGGCCGAGGAAGGATTCGTCCTGTTCCGCGAGGACTTTACGCTGCATGACCGGATTATCGGCGAATGCAAGAAGGCGGGTTTTCAGCCCCGAGTCATATACGAAAGCTCGCAATGGGATTTAATTAGCGAAATGGTGGCGGTCGGGCTGGGAATCACGCTATTGCCGGAAACGATCTGCCGGGAAATCGATGAAGAACGCGTGCGGATCTTATCCTTGATTCATCCGGTCATTCCCTGGAAGCTGGGTCTAGTTTGGCGGGAAGACCGCTATTTGTCGTTCGCGACCCGGGAGTGGATCCGCTTTGCGCAAGAGGTTCTCTCTTCCCCTTCAAGCGGTTCGGGGGAAATGCGCCGGAGCAAAAAACCATAGAATGTTCATCTATTGGATAAACTACCCATGCAATCCGAACTATCCATACCAGTCTAGTTTTTATATAATAGCTGAATGTGATTTTTAAATTCGTTTTATAGGGGATAGAACCTGAATGAGCGTGTTCAGAAAAAAATCAATTGCATTCATGCTACAAGAAAAGGCGGCGGAAGGTTCCCGGGGAATGCGGAAAGAACTCGGTGCGTTCGATCTTACGATGCTCGGCGTCGGCTGCGTGGTGGGGACGGGGATTTTCGTGCTTACCGGGGTGGCCGCCGCCAAGCACGCCGGGCCCGGACTGATCCTGTCCTTTTTGCTGGCGGGAATCCTCTGCGCCTTTTGCGCGTTGTGCTATGCGGAATTCGCCTCGATGGTTCCCGTGTCGGGGAGTGCCTACACCTACAGCTACGCGACTTTCGGCGAGATTATCGCCTGGGTCCTGGGCTGGGATATGATTCTGGAATACGGCTTTGCGGCCTCGATGGTCGCCAGCGGCTGGTCCGGCTACGTCCAGGGGCTTCTCGCCGGATTCGGCATAGAAATTCCGAAGGCGCTCAGCAGCGCCTTGAATCCCGGAGCCGGCACCTATTTGGATTTGCCCGCCGTGGTCATCGTGCTTCTGCTGACGTATATCGTATCGCGGGGAGCCAAGGAGTCATCGCGGCTCAATTCGCTGATGGTGCTCGTAAAGGTGGCCGTCATTATCCTGTTCGTCGTCATCGGCGCCTTTTATATCAAACCTTCCAACTGGACGCCGTTCATGCCGTTCGGCTTCGGGGGCGTCGTGACCGGGGCGGCCACCGCATTTCTGGCTTATCTCGGCTTTGACGTTGTGGCGACGGCCGCCGAAGAGGTGAGAAACCCGCAAAAAGATCTGCCGAGGGGGATCATCGGGTCGCTTGTCGTGTGCTCCATTCTGTATATTGCGGTAACAGCCGTACTGACGGGAATGGTCCCTTATACCATGCTCGATGTCAAAAATCCGGTCGCTTTCGCCCTGCAGTTTATTCATCAGAACTGGGTGGCGGGCTTTATCTCGCTGGGGGCCATCGTCGGGATTACCACGGTGCTGTTCGTTCTTCTGTTCGGGCAGGCACGGCTCTTCTTCGCGATCGGCCGCGACGGCCTGCTTCCGGAGAAGCTGTCCCGGCTGCACCCGAAAACCGGGGCACCCTCGGTGAGCACCTGGACGACCGGCATTGCCGTCGCCGTATTCGCGGGGCTGATTCCGCTGAACAAGCTGGCGGATCTGGTCAGCATCGGAACGTTGTTTGCGTTCATCTCCGTTTCGGCCGGGGTGATGATTTTGCGTAAGACCCGTCCGGATCTGACGCGTGCGTTCAAGGTGCCGCTCGTGCCTTGGATTCCGCTTCTCGCGGTGGTATCCTGCGCGTATTTGCTGATCAATCTGCCGCAAATCACCTGGATCGCTTTTCTCATCTGGATGGCGCTGGGGTTGATCGTTTATTTTGCCTATGGACGCAGACACAGCCGTTTGGCGGACAAGCCGGCGGATTAATGCATATTCCGGTAGAAAACGGTTGAAATTAAAGCGGAGGTACGAACATTCCAAGAAGATGAAGGAGAGAACTTTCCTTATGAAGGATTCCTTGATTTTGGGGCTGCTCGCCGCTTTTCTTCTAAGCCCGTTGAGCGGAGGGGTTGCGGATGCGCATGGCGCTGAAGTCCCGGCCACGTCCGCCAAATCGGATAGCATGGCGGTTCTTGCGGCCTCTGCCGATACGCCTTTTCATTTTGGCTTCAAAAAGAGCGTCGGCGGACAACTTCCTTCTATTGACCAAGAGGGGTTTAAAGCGATCGTGGATAAACACGGGGCGATCTTTCTCGGCGACACGACCCGCAAAGATCTGTTCCTGACCTTCGACAACGGGTACGAGAACGGATATACGGCGCCGATTCTGGATACCTTGAAGGCGAAAAAGGTGCCGGCCGTCTTCTTTATTACAGGCCATTATGTAAAGGATCAGCCGGAGCTTGTGAAACGTATGGCCGCGGAAGGCCATCTGGTGGGAAATCATTCGTGGAGTCATCCGGACATGACGACGATTTCCGACAGTCAAATCAAGGACGAACTGGATCGCGTAAAGCAGGCTTCCGCCAAGTTGACGGGAACGGATCGCATGGCCTATCTCCGGCCGCCGCGGGGGATTTTCAGCGAACGTGTGCTCAGGGTCACCAGGGAACTTGGGTATACGAACGTCTTTTGGTCGATCGCTTACAAAGACTGGGATGTGAACGACCAGAAAGGAGCGCCTTACGCTTACCGCAAAGTCATCGATCAGCTGCATCCCGGGGCGGTGATCCTGCTGCACTCGGTGTCCAAGGATAACGCCGCCGCGTTGGGGGCGATCATCGATGAAGCCAGACGCCAGGGTTATGAGTTCCGAAGCCTGGACGATCTGATGCGCAGCCGGAAGGAGAAACCATCTCCCGCATCGCCCGGACAACCTACCCGCTAAATCATCGACCGCTTGAGCCGGAGACCCTTCAACTCCGCGCTCCAAGCGGTTTTTTTATATTGAACGGAAAAATCAGGCTTCTTGACTTTACACTTGGCGGCTCCTATAATTAGGTTTGCTAATAAATATTAAAGCTAAATATTAAACTGTATAAATATTAGGAGGGATCAAGTGAATATGGGCGGTGAACCGGGAGCCCAGCGACTGATGGAGTCGATTGCCCGTTTCAGGAGGGCGGACTGGCACAAGAAGGTCCTCGAGGGTTACAAACCCAGCGAGCTCCGCGTTCTTTCCATGATTGAAAAAGGGTGCCTCGACGACGCGCGGGGCGTCACCATCTCGGCAATCAGCGAGTTGATGCGGGTCAGCCCCCCCACCGTGACTCCGCTCGTCCGCAGTCTGGAGTCCAATGGCCTGATCGTCCGTTCGCATGACGAGGAAGACCGGCGGGTCGTCCGGGTTAGGCTTACGGAGAAGGGGGTGCGAATCCGCCGGGAAAGCCGGGAGGTGTACATTCGTCACTTCAAGGAATTGTACGATTATTTAGGCGAAGCCCGGAGCGATCAACTGGCCGATTTGCTGGAACTCGTATACCGCTTTTTGGAGGAGAAGCATAAGCGGGAGACGGAGCAATCCGAAATTTAAAGATAAAAGTGGAGATGATGGGGAATGATCAAGCTTTTCCGACATTTGAAACCATACCGGTGGCTGGTGGCGGCCGTATTGGTGTTCGTATTTTTTCAAACGCTCTCCGAACTGTACCTCCCGACGCTGATGTCCGATATCGTGGACACCGGGGTCGTCAAGGGCGACACGCCGTACATCTGGCGAGTGGGTCTATTTATGCTGTTGGTAGCGCTTGGAGGCATGGCCTGTTCGATCGCGGCCAGCTATTATTCATCCAAAGCGGCTTCCGGATTCGGGATGAGCCTGCGGGCCAAGGTATTCGGTCACGTGACCAACTTTTCCCTGGAGGAGTTCGATAAACTTGGGACAGCCTCGCTGATTACCCGGACCACGAACGATATTACCCAGGTCCAGCAGGTGCTGATCATGATGCTGCGGATGATGGTCATGGCGCCGATGATGTGTATCGGCGGGATCATTATGGCGGTATCCAAGGATGCGAAACTGTCGCTGATCTTCGTTGTCATCATGCCCGTGCTTGCGGGAGCGATTTTCCTGATTGCCGGCAAAGGTATCCCGCTGTTCAAGGCGATCCAGAAGAAGATTGACCGCCTCAATCTGGTCATGCGCGAAGCGTTGACCGGGATTCGGGTTATCCGGTCTTTCAACCGGATCCAGCATGAGGAGAAACGCTTTGAAGCGGCGAACGCCGACTTGACGGAGACGTCGATCAAGGTCAACAAAATCATGGCGTTCATGATGCCGGTGATGATGCTGGTCATGAACGTGTCCTCCGTCGCGATCATCTGGTTCGGCGGGTTGAGAATCGATGCGGGCCACATGCAGGTCGGCGATCTTATGGCCTTTTTGCAGTATGCGATGCAAATCATGTTCTCTTTGATTATGGTGTCCATGATGTTCGTCATGGTGCCCCGGGCTTCAGCTTCGGCGGTACGGATCAATGAAGTGCTGGAAATGGCGCCGATCATCAAGGACACGGGGGTAACGAAAACGCCGGAGTCCCGCAAAGGCTATGTGGAATTCCGCGATGTGACCTTCAGTTATCCGGGGGCTGAGGAACCGGCGGTGCAGCATATTTCCTTTAGCGCCAGCCCCGGAGAAGTCACGGCGATCATCGGAGGAACGGGCTCGGGCAAATCGACGCTCATCAGCCTGATCCCGCGGTTCTACGACGTCGAGAGCGGCCAGGTGCTGGTCGACGGGGTGGACGTCAGGGAGATGACGCAGGCGGATCTCCGCTCCAAGATCGGATTCGTGCCGCAGAAGGCCGTCCTGTTTTCGGGAACGATTCGGGAAAATATCCGTTACGGCAAAGAGGACGCCACGGACGAGGAAGTGCGGCACGCGGCCGAAATCGCCCAAGCCGCCGATTTTATCGGCGGAATGGAGAACGGATATGACTCCGTCATCGCCCAAGGCGGCACGAATGTGTCGGGCGGACAGAAGCAGCGGTTGTCCATCGCACGCGCGCTGGTGCGGGGCGCGGAAATTTACATTTTCGACGACAGTTTCTCGGCGCTCGATTTTAAAACCGATGCCAAGCTGCGCGCCGCTTTGAAGGAGGAAACCCGCGAATCGACGGTCATTATCGTGGCGCAGCGCGTCAGCACCGTCATGGATGCGGACCGGATCATCGTCATGAACGAGAGCCGGATCGCCGGGATCGGCACGCATCGCGAACTGATGGAAACCTGCGATGTTTACCGGGAAATCGTGTATTCGCAGCTTTCGGAGGAGGAGATCGCATGAGCCGGGAACAATCGGAAAAGATGCCGCAGCGCAGCGGAGGAAGACGCGGGGGCCATGGGCCTGGCGGACCGGGCATGGCGATGCCGGTGGAGAAGGCCAAGGACTTCAAGGGGACGTTAAAGCGGCTGATCCGTTATTTGCGTCCCCATAAATTGCAGCTCATCGCCGTTTTGGCGATGGCCGTACTAAGCACGATCTTTAGTATCGTCAGCCCCAAAGTGATGGGGGAGGCGACAACGAAGCTGTTTGAAGGGATATACGGCAAGCTACAGGGAATTCCCGGGGCAAGCATCGATTTTCAATATATTTGGGAAATCGTTCTGTATCTGATTGGTCTGTATTTACTCAGTTCCTTGTTCAGCTATGTCCAGCAGTACTTAATGGCCGGCGTGGCCCAGAAGACCGTCTACGATTTGCGCCAGGACGTCAACGGGAAACTGAACAAGCTGCCTCTGAAATACTTCGATGCCCGGACGCACGGGGAAATTCTGAGCCGGGTTACGAATGATGTGGACAATATCAGCAACACCTTGCAGCAGAGTTTGACCCAGTTGATCACTTCGATCCTGACGATCATCGGCGTTATCGTGATGATGCTGACGATCAGCCCGCTTCTGACCTTGATCGCAATCCTGACTTTGCCGGTCAGCGTGCTCGCGATCACCTCGATCGCCAAGCGGTCGCAGAAACAGTTCGTCCGGCAGCAAAAAGAGCTGGGCCAACTGAACGGTCACGTCGAGGAAATGTACACCGGGCACAAGATCATTAAAGTGTTCGGCCGCGAGCGCAAATCGCAGCAGCAATTCGATGAAATCAACGGCCGGCTGTACGAGGCCGGCTGGAAGGCGCAGTTTATTTCCGGCGTCATCATGCCGATCATGAGCTTTATCGGCAACATCGGATATGTGCTCATCTCGGTAGTCGGCGGCATTCTCGTCACCAAACAGACGATCAAGATCGGCGATGTGCAGGCGTTTATCCAATATGCCCGGCAGTTTACGATGCCGATCACCCAGACCGCGAACATCGCCAATATTATTCAATCCACCGTGGCTTCGGCGGAACGCGTGTTTGAAATATTGGACGAGGCCGAGGAGACGCCGGAAGCCGCGAAGCCGGCCCGGATCGAGGAGCCGAAGGGGAATGTCGTGTTCGATCATGTGAAATTCGGCTATGAGCCGAATCAGAGCTTGATCGAGGATATGAACATCCGCGTATCCCCTGGACAAACCATCGCCATTGTCGGACCGACAGGGGCGGGCAAAACGACGCTGATTAACCTGCTGATGCGTTTCTACGAAGTGAAAGGCGGCGCGATCACCATCGATGGCGTGAACATTACCGAAATGAAGCGCGGCGATTTGCGCAGCCTGTTCGGTATGGTGCTTCAGGACACCTGGCTGTTCAACGGTACGATCCGTGAAAATATCGCCTACGGCCGGGAGGGTGCTACGGAAGAAGAGGTGGTGCAAGCCGCCAAGGCGGCCCATGCCGACCACTTCATCCGCACGCTGCCCGGGGGCTATGACACGGTGCTGAATGAAGAAGCGTCGAACATTTCGCAAGGCCAGAAGCAGTTGCTAACGATCGCACGGGCGATCCTGGCCGACCCGGCGATTCTGATTCTCGACGAAGCGACCAGCAGCGTCGATACGCGGACGGAGGTTTACATCCAGAGAGCGATGAATGAGCTGATGAAAGGCAGAACGAGCTTTGTTATCGCCCACCGGCTGTCGACGATCCGGGATGCCGATCTCATTCTCGTGATGAATCACGGTACGGTGATCGAGCAGGGGACGCACGAGCAGTTGCTTGAACAGGGCGGATTTTACGCCGATCTGTACAACAGTCAGTTCTCGAAAGGCGGCATGGATCAGGAGGCCGGGTAAACCGGACTCTCTTCCCGCTCTTTTTTGCAGAGCTGGTGGAAGAAACTTGAAATGAGTGCAGTGGCACTTTATAATAAACGCATATTAAACTTAGAGAATTAACGGAGGACCCCTGGACGATGAACTAAGCACGGAATTCCTGACTAGTTAACCATCACCGCCTGTTCAGCAGGCGAGGCTAGCGGTGCGCTCGAGGCTGCTTAAGCGAAGATTTTCAGCATCCTCAGCGCCGGTCAGGGATACGTGCGTCCATATAGGGGTCTATCTTTTTGTGTCACAACAGGAGATGACGGGGGCGGTCTGACCGCCTGCCGCTGCTTCCCCCTATTTCCGCGTATCCAAAAACCGTATGCCGCTGGCTGCGGTTTTTTTGTGTTTCGACAGATCACGATATGGGGGAATGACCTATGTTTATACTCAAAGCTAAAAATTTGCAAAAAGAGTGGAACGGCACCACGCTGTTCTCGAACGTGTCTTTTGACGTGCGGGAAGGAGACCGGCTGGCGTTGTTCGGCCGCAACGGCGTCGGCAAAACCTCGCTGCTCCAGGGATTGCTGGGAAGGCTCCCTTTTGAGGGAGGGGAAGTTCAGCGGCTGTTGCCCGTCCGGGAATGGGGCTGGCTGGACCAGCATGTTCTGGACGGGTCGCAAGACCGTCCGCTTCTGGAATTTGTTCAAGTCGGATGCGGCGAAGTCTATGCCGTCAAGCGGGAAATGGAGCGACTGCAAGCCGAATTGCGAGCGAACGGGGGGACGGCGGGTTCGCTGGAATCCTACAGCGAAGCGTATGAACGCTATTTGGTTTTGGACGGCTACGCGTGGGAGGTCCAAGTGGAAAAAACGCTCGGCCGCCTGAACCTTCCTCCCGAACTATGGCCGCTCCCGTTCAGCGCGCTTAGCGGGGGCCAGAAAACCCGGGCTCAGCTGGCGTCCATTTTGGTCCGGGAGCCGCGGTTCGTGCTGCTCGACGAGCCGACCAATCACCTGGATACGGACTCCTTGCTGTGGCTGGAGGAATGGGCTCGGGATTATACCGGTACGATTCTGTACGTTTCCCATGACCGGACGTTCATCGACAGGACGGCTACGGCTGTGCTGGAACTGGAACCGGACGGGTGCCGGATATACCCGGGGGGATATACGGAGTTCCGAAATCAAAAGGAGCTGGAGCTTCGCAGCCAGGAGGCGCTGTA
The DNA here is from genome assembly GCF_020179875.1 of Paenibacillus sp. alder61. NCBI lineage: Bacteria > Bacillati > Bacillota > Bacilli > Caryophanales > Paenibacillaceae > Paenibacillus > Paenibacillus sp. alder61. The sequence continues at coordinate 3,053 of NZ_JAIUDG010000008.1, read as the reverse complement.
CAAGAAACAGGAACGCGAGCGGGAGGAGCTGCTGGAGAGCATCCGGCGCTACTCCGAGTGGTTTCAGCAGGCGCACCATGCGGCGGGACAGAACGACTTTTTACGGGCGAAGTCGAAAAAGAACGTCTCCCGCCTCCACGCCAAAGAAACCGCGTTGCAGCGGCTGGAGAAGGACGGCGTGGAGAAGCCGCGCGAGAAGGCCGGGCTGAAGATGCGGCTCGAGGAAGCGGCGTTTGAGGCTTCCACCTTGCTTCGCTGCGAAAACGTCGGCTTCGCTTATGCGATCGCATCCCGAGAAGGGGAAGCCGATGAAGGCGGTGCAGTCCGGCCGACGCAGTCGCTGCAGCCGCTGGTGAGCGGGCTGGACCTTGCGGTACGCCGCGGCGACCGCATCGCGGTCCTGGGGCCGAACGGGTCCGGCAAATCGACGCTGCTGAAGCTGATGACGGGCCAGCTGGTCCCGACCGAGGGCCGCGTCGTCCCGCATCCGCAGACCCGGATCGGCTACTTCGCCCAGGAGCTCGACGACCTGGACGAGGATATGACGATTCTGGACAGCCTGCTCGTCCTGCCGGGGATGACCCAGTCCTATGCGCGCACCATTCTGGGCTGTTTTTTGTTCTCGCGGGAGGATGTATTTAAGACGATCCGGGATCTCAGCATGGGCGAAAAATGCCGCGTAGCTTTCCTTAAGCTGTTTTTCGGCCAGGCCAACCTGCTTGTACTGGATGAGCCGACCAACTATCTGGACGTAGACACCCGCGAACGCGTGGAGCAGGCGCTGGAAGGCTACCCGGGGGCCATGATCCTGGTCACGCATGACCGGTATCTGGCCCGCAAGACCGCGAACCGGCTGCTTCTTCTCGGCGGAACGTCGGGTCCTCGTCTTTACGAAGGGACCTACGAAGAATATGAAGCGGACCGCCGGGAGCGGCCTTTGAGCGGGGAGGAACAGCTCCGGGCGAACCGGCGCGAACAGCTCGGATTCCGGCTGACCGCGCTGATGAGCAGCCCGGAGCCGGAGGAAGCCGAGGAGCGCGAACGGCTGATGGCCGAAGTCCGCGACCTCCGGCACCGGATCGCCGAGCTGGCGAAGGAATAGCGGGCTAGCCCTCCCCGGGTTGGCGGAGGAGGGACAGGCATAGCCGGCCGCGAGGTGCGGGCTAGTCCTCCCCCGCAAGGCGGCGCAATTCGGCCTCCTTCCGAATGCGGATCACTCTTCGGCTGACGGACACGATTCCCGCGTCAGCCAGTTGTCCCAGCTTGCGGCTGAGGGTTTCCGGCGTGGCGCCGATCACTCCCGCAAGCTCTTTTTTGCTGACCGGCAGCTTGAATTCATTCGCACTTGGATCAGTTTTCTGCCGGAAATATAGCAGCATTTTGGCCAGCCGCCGCTCGGCTTCCAGCAGCGTCAGCACGGAGGCCCAACTGTCGGCCTCTTCCAACTGCGAGCTCAAGGCGCTCATAAACCGCGCTGCCGTGTCGGGGCTGCGACGCAGCACCTCCAGGAAATCCGCCCGATGAATCCGACAGATATCGGCTTCGTCGGCCGTGCTTGCGTTGGCATAGTGAGGCTTTTCCTGCAGCAGCGAGAACTGCCCGAAGAAGTCGCCCGGGAAGAGCAGGCGCAAAATATGCTCCTTGCCGTTGTCCGCCAACTTGGTCAGCTTGACGACTCCCCGGCTCAGGACGTATAGGGTATCCGACCGGTCTCCTTCCCGGAATATAACCTCGCCTTTGGACGAATGCCGGGGCCGCATGACGGAGTGAAGCAGATGGACTTCCTCCGGCCGTAGCTGGCTGAAGACCGGGACGCGGGAGAGGCAGGAAGGTACGGGACGGCCGGAGGAACGGGAGAGCGCGCAGATTGCGGAAGCCGAGGAGGTCTCCGAGGTGCAGGGGCCGGCTATGGCAGGTGGCGTGTGAGTAAAGACCATATTCATCATTCATCGCCTCCATTGTCTTCTTTTCCTTAAATCTATCAGCCGATCCGTGTTTGACTTGTGACTATCATCACAAAGTTAAGGGATATTCATTGACCCATATCAAGGATTTCTTTGATGGAGTGAAGTTAAATAGAGGCAGCGAGAAGAAGGGGGCGAGAAGGAGGCGGGCGGGAAAGTACCGACCGGAAAGTACAGACCCGGAAGTGCCGACCGGAAAGTACAGACCGGAAAGTACAGACCCAGAAGTGCCGTCACGGGAAGTACCGCCCGGAACTCCGAGTCCCGGATCATTCCCTAGCAGATGAAAGGATGGATGAACATGGAGCGTTTTACATTTGAGGATATGCGGAAAATCGACAGAAAAACCTTGGGGAAAGAGGTACCGCTTGAGTTGTTCCGGGCTATCCGACTCATCGGGATGCGTGAGGGGCTGCCGCTGGAAGGCAGGGGCACGACGGCATCCATCGGCCGTAAAATCGGCGAGAGTCTGCCGGTAAGTACACTGGAGGATCTGCTTGACCATTTTGCCGCGCTGCAAATCGGACTCCCGCGCATCGTGTATCGGGATGACAAGTTGATTCGGATCGTGGTGGAGGACTGTTTTTGCAAGGGATTACCGTTGATGGAGGGAAAAAAGGTGTGTGACCTGGAAGGAGCGATTCTCGAAGGAGCACTGGGCCGCATTATGGAACGAAAAGTGAGTGTCAGGGAAACCAAATGCAACGTAAGCGGTGACGAACACTGCGAATATGAGGTGCGGATCTATTGAGGTAACTTGCGAGTTTGCCGAACACTTCTGATCAAAATTCCTGCAAATCTGCAGGTTTTTTTCGGGAAAGGGACGTGAATTGCGGAATTCCTGCAAATCTGCAGGAATTACCGAGTGAAAGATGCGATGCTCTGGAAAAAGGGCAAAATTCCTGCACTTTTGCATCAATTCGTCCTATTCCCTCGGAAAACGGTAGAAATACCTGCAGATTCTCTAAGGCCCCCTAATTAAACTGGAGTCTCCCTGCCCAATAATTTAAACTTAGGACAAAGGGAGATGATCGGTATGGGAAAAAGGTTGAATGAAGAAAAACGTTTAAAAGTTGTGAAAGAAGCGAT